>NZ_JAHFPF010000320.1 GCF_023259385.1 Brevundimonas sp.
AGGCGGCCTCGTCGATCAGGTCGATGGCCTTGTCCGGCAGGAAGCGGTCGGTGATGTAGCGGTTCGACAGGGTGGCGGCGGCCACGATGGCGGCGTCGGAGATGCGCACCCCGTGGTGGACCTCGTACTTCTCCTTCAGTCCACGGAGGATCGAGACGGTGTCCTCGACCGTGGGTTCCGCGACGAAGACCGGCTGGAAGCGCCGGGCCAGGGCCGCGTCCTTCTCCACGTGCTTGCGGTACTCGTCCAGCGTGGTGGCGCCGACGCAGTGCAGCTCGCCGCGGGCGAGCGCGGGCTTGAGCAGGTTGGAGGCGTCCATGGCGCCGTCGCCCTTACCGGCGCCGACCAGGGTGTGCATCTCGTCGATGAACAGGACGATGCCGCCCTCGGCCGCCGCGACCTCGTTGAGCACGGCCTTGAGCCGCTCCTCGAACTCGCCGCGGTATTTCGCGCCGGCGATCAGGCTGCCCATGTCGAGCGACAGGACCTTCTTGTCGCGCAGGCTTTCGGGCACGTCGCCGTTGACGATGCGCAGGGCCAGGCCCTCGACGATGGCGGTCTTGCCGACGCCCGGCTCACCGATCAGGACGGGGTTGTTCTTGGTGCGGCGGGCCAGGACCTGGATGGTGCGGCGGATCTCCTCGTCGCGGCCGATGACCGGGTCGATCTTGCCGTCGGCGGCGGCCAGCGTCAGGTCGCGGGCATAGCGCTTCAGGGCGTCATAGCCGTCTTCCGCCCCGGCGCTGTCGGCGGTCTTGCCCTTGCGGACCTCGACGATGGCGGCGTCCAGCGCGTCGGGCTTGGCCCCGGCGGCGCCGAGGACGGTGGCGGCGACCCCGCCTTCGCGGGCGAGGGCCGAGAGCAGGCGTTCGGTGGTGACGAAGGCGTCGCCGGCCTTCTTGGACGCGGCTTCGGCGGCGGCGAAGACACGGGCGGTGTCGCCGTCCAGATAGAGCTGGCCCGAGCCGCCGGAGACCTGGGCGCGCTTGCTCAGCGCGGTCTCGACGTCGGCTTCCGCGCGCTTGGGGTCGCCCCCGGCGGCCGTGATCAGGTTGCGGGCGAGGCCATCGCGCTCTTCCAAGAGCACCTTGAGCAGGTGTTCGGGCGCGAACTGCTGATGTCGGCGGGCCAGCGCCAGCGACTGGGCGGATTGGACGGCCTGTTTGGCGCGGTCGGAGTAGAGGTCGAGATTCAAGGCGGGCATCCCCTTCTGAGGCGGATTCCGGAAGACGCGCCCTTTCAAGCCAGCGACGCGCCGTCCGGCTGCAGCTCAGGTGGGTGTGGCCCATTCGCCACGCAAGAGCGAGCCCTTGCGTGGCGACAGAGGGATCAGCTTCCGGTCGACGGCGCCGAGAAGTCGAACTGTTCCGGGCGCCGCTGGCCCGAGCCGAAGGTCCAGGTGAGGCCGATATAGGCCGCACGGCCGCCGAAGGTCATGCGGGTGCGGTCGGTGAAAGCCGGGGTCTGAATGGTGGTGGTCGCCCCGAACTCGTCCAGGACGTCGCGCACGGTCGCCTGGAAGGACCAGTCCTTGTTGAGCTTGCGGCGGTAGCCGAAGTTCACCAGCGTGGCCTGCACGCGCTCGCCCTGGGCCAGAAGCTGGTCGCCGGTCCAGATGCCGGAGAGCTGCACGAAGTCGTCCTGGGTCGGCTGCCAGTTGAGCGTCAGACGGCCGCCGACGCTCTCGATCGAGCGGTTTACCGCGCCCGGAATGCCCGCGGCGTCGATTTCCTGACGGAAGCCGTTGATGCTGGCGTTGTAGCGCAGGGTCGGATGCAGCGCCCCGTTGGCCACCAGCTCGATGCCCGTGGCGGTGCTGGAGCCGAGGTTCTCGGGCCGGGTCAGGAAGACGCCGCCGCCGATGTCGCTGGTCACCTGGGTGAAGGCGTCGGTGGTGTCGCGGTAGTAGAGGGTCGCCTGATAGAAGGTCTGCTGGACCCGCTTCTGCCACATGACCTCGAAGGAATCCGTCTCCTGCGGCAGCAGGTTCGGGTTGCCCGAGCGGTAGTTGAGGTTGTCCTGATAGCTCAGGAAGGGGTTCAGGTCCTGCGGGTTGGGCCGCTGGATGCGCCGGCTGTAGCTGCCGCGGACGGTCTCGCCCTCGCTGAGCGTGTAGGACAGGTGCAGCGTCGGATAGGCGCGGAAATAGTCATTGGACGACTGGATGTTGGTCGTGACCTGGTCGAGGTCGATGTTCGCCTGTTCCAGCCGCAGGCCGAACTGGGCCGACAGCTTCTCGCCGAACGGCTTTTCCCAGGTCGCATAGAGGGCGTGCACCGTCTGATCGACGTGGAACGCGTTGGAGACGATCGGATCGGGGATCATGCCGCCGGGCGTCGGGCCGCGCGCAACGAAATTGTCGAGCTTCAGATTGGACGCCTGCAGCTCGTAGCCGAGACGCAGACGGCCGCCGTCCGCCAGGGGGCGGACATAGGCGCTGGTGATCCCCAGCTGGTCCTGGCGGTTCTGGTTCTCGACCGTCTCATAGGACAGGGCCGGCGCCGGAATGCGCAGGTTCACCGTGGTGTCGAAGTCGAGGCTGAAGCGGTTGCGGTCGAAACGGACCTCGTTGGACCATTCGTGGCCCTGGCCGTCGAAGCGGCGCAGGACGCGCGCCGACCCGCCCGAGAACTGGCCCGAGAAGCCACCGGTCGAGTTGCGGGCGTAGGCCGAGGCCAGGCCGCCGCTGGCGGCATCGGCCTCATAGAGGTCGAGGGCGTTGATCACGTTCTCAACGTCGACGTGGCGGACTTCGCCGGTGATCTGCGTCTTGTCGTCGAGGTTATGTTCGGCCGCGAGGCGCACGAAGACGTTGTCGGAATGGCCGTCGGCGTTCAGGTTCGAGCGCGCCTGGAGGAAGCGACCGGCGCCGGCGTCGAACCGTTCACGCAGGCGGTCGATCTCCTGAACGAAGGTGTCGTGACGCACGCCGATATCGGCCGACAGGGTCGTCTTGCCGACCACATGGGCGATGCTGCCGCCGAAATTGTAGCGCTCGTTGTCGCCGATATTGGCGCGGATCGAGCCGGTGGTGGTCGCGCCGGGACGCACGGCGTTGGGCTTGGAGATCAGATTGATCACCCCGCCCGATCCTTCAGGGCTGTAGGCGGCCGAAGGGTTGGTCATCACCTCGATGCGCGCGTACTGGCTGGCCGGAATCTGCAGCACCATCTGGGCGCGGCTCGGGCCGTTGAACTGGGTCGAGGGCCGGCCGTCGACCAGGATGGTGACATTGGCGTCGCCGCGCAGGCTGACGTTGCCGTCGGGATCGACCTCGACCGACGGCACATTGCGAAGGGCGTCGGCCAGGGAGCCTGTGGCCGCCTGCAGGTCGTTCGCCAGGCTGTAGCTGGTCGAGTCGATCGACGTGCGGACGTCGTTGGGGCGAGCC
>NZ_JAHFPF010000321.1 GCF_023259385.1 Brevundimonas sp.
GTCCGAAGCCAGCCTCAGCCCGATCTGGCCGCCCATGGAGTGGCCGATCACCGCCGGCTGGTTCAACCGGCTTTCGGTGATGTAGCGCAGCACCTCGCCGGCCGCCGGACCGAGAATGGCGCCCTCGGCGTTGGCCTGCGGCGCCAGGTCGCCGAAGCCGCGCACCGAGACCAGATGCAGCCGGTATCGCCCCGCCAGCCGGTCGGCGGTCGAGCGCCAGACGGCGGCGGTCGAGGCCAGGCCGGGGATCAGGATCAGGTCCGGTCCGCTCCCGCGCGTCTCGACCGTGATCCGGCGCGAGGCGAAGGCCGTCTGCGCCCACGCGCCGGAGGCCGTCCCCGCCAGAGCCAGGGCGCCCGTCGCACCGATCAGGAATTCACGTCTGGCCTGCATGACCCCGTTCTTCCGGGCGATTGCGGCGCCATCATGAAAAAGGCCCGGATGCGCGAACATCCGGGCCTCGATCATGTCGGGATGGGCTGAAGGATCAGCCCCGGGCGGGGCGCAGGCCTCCGGCCATGGTCGGGGCGCCCGAGCGGCGCTCGCCGCCCGAGGCGATGATGCGGTCGATCCGGGCCTTCTCGGCGCGGAAGGCGGCCAGGTCGGCGCCCGCCAGGACGGTGCCTTCGGTGGTGCGCACGCCGGCCGGATTGATCCGCTGACCCCCGCGCCACAGTTCATAATGCAGGTGCGGACCGGTCGAGGCGCCGGTCGAGCCGACATAGGCGACGACCTGGCCCTGACGGACGCGCTGGCCGGCGCGGACGCCCGGGGCATAGCGGGACAGGTGGCCGTAACCGCTGTCCAGGCCGTTGGCGTGACGGATGCGCAGCCAGTTGCCGTAGCCGCCCCAGCGGCGCGCCTCGACCACCACGCCGTCGGCCGGGGCCACGACCGGCGTGCCCATGCCCGCGGCGAAGTCGATGCCCTGGTGCATCTTGCGGTAGCCGGCGATCGGGTGGCGGCGGAAGCCGAACGAGGAGGAGACGCGGAAGCCCCGCTCCAGCGGCGTGCGCATGAAGGCCGAGCGCGTATTCTTGCCCGTGCCGTCGAAATACTGCGCCTCGCGGGCGCCGGCGGGCTGGAAACGATAGAAGGTCACGCCCTTCAGCGAGGCGTACATCAGCTCGCCGGAATCGATGGTGCGGCCGTTCTCGGTGACGGTGCGGTCGAAGACGTAGGTGAACTCGTCGTCCGACTTGACGTCCCGATCCATGTCGAACTTGTGCGAGAACAGGCGGCCGGCGACGCGGGCGATGGCGGCCGGAGCCCCTTCGCGGCGGGCGGTCCGCGACAGCGAGCCCTCGACCTTGCCGGTCAGGACCACCGTCTCGTGGGTCACCTTCTCTTCCAGCGCGCGCAGGCGCAGGGCGCCGTCGAAGCTGCGCGACACGGTCAGCTGGCTGGCCGGGCCGGTGCGCATGGTCAGGCCGATCAGGCGGGCGTCGCCGCGGCCGCCGCGCGGATGGGCGATGGCGGTCTCGAACTTCTGCCCGGCCCGCATCGAGCTGACGTCCATGGCGTTCGACAGGGTCGCAGCCACGGCCGAGGCTTCTTCCGGCGCGATGCCCGTGCGGGCCACGGCCTGCTCGAAGGTCTCGCCCTTGCGGATCTGCACCGGAATGGCTTCCGGCGCGGTCAGGCCCGCGGGCATGCCGCCAGCGGCGAACGCCTGGGCTTCCAGGGCGGCGATCTGAATTTGAGAGAGAGGCGGAGCCTCTTCCGCTTTCGCGGGTTGGTACACACGTCCGGCAAGCAGCGCCACCGAGATCGCCGCCACCGCCGTCAGGGCGTGAGGGGCGATGCGCATCGGCTGGCGACGTGGATCGAACTGAGCCATCGGTCCCCGACAAACGACGACGCCGGCCGGCGCCAAAGCCACTAAAAGCAAGGATCGCGCCGGGCCGCCCCCCAAGGAACCGCCAAACGCGAGACGCGCCGTATAGCCCGTCCGTCCCATGATGGGAAGGCAGATCGTTACAACCCGTTAACCGGAGCCGTAGTCGCGGGGTAAAGCCTGCGTGAACCCAGAGGTGATCAAAGGTCATCGCCCCAGTATTCGTACAGCATCTGACCGCTATTCACGCAGATGTGAGGGTGGTCTTCGCCGCCGACTCTCCCTGCATTCAAAGTGTCTCTCGAGCCACTATCCTGTGGCGGACGCGACACGCATTTATTGCTCAACGGACTCCTGAGTTTGCTCATCGCCCTTTCCGGCGCGCCGCCTGTGCCGCTAAAGGACGAGGGGCATGAGCGACACGGCCTCCCCCCCTTCCGGATCGCCCCCGCGTCCGGCCGCCCGCCGCGCCGGCGGGGTCCTTCGCCGCCTTCTGATGGTCGCGGGCGTGATCCTGTGCGTACTGGCGATCCTCGTCGCCCTGGCCTGGCTGAACCGCCGCGCCGTCACCCGTCAGGTCCTGGTCGGCTGGCTGGAGCGCGAGGGCGTCCCGGCGGACGTGGACATCCAGCGGATCGAAATGGACGGCGTCGTCGCCCGCGTCCGCATCGGCGATCCCCGCAATCCGGACGTGACCATCGAGCGGGTCGAGGTCGACTACGCCATCGGCTCGCCCTGGTCGAAACACGGCCTCGGCGTGACGCCGACCCGCATCCGTCTGGTCCGTCCCGTGGCCCGCGTCAGCCTGCGCGGGGGCAAGCTGTCCCTGGGCTCGCTCGATCCCCTGGTGAAGAAGTTCACCGGCCGTCCGCCCCAGCCCGACAGCCGCTCGCCCCTGGTGCTGGTCGAGCGCGCGCGCGTCCGCGTCGATACCGACTACGGCCCCGCCAACATCCTGGGCGACGCCCGGGTCGAGGACGGCAAGCTGATGCGGCTGGTCGCGCGCATGCCGGCCACGGCGCTGCGCAGCGGCGACCGGCTCGACGCCCGCGACCTCGGCGCCGCGGTCGATCTGACCACCACCGGCGACCGGGTCGCCCTGCGCGTCACCGCCTCCGCCGCCTCCGCCGCTGTTCCGGGCGCGCAGGGGCGGGGCGTGAACCTGACCCTGACCGGCGACCTGCCCTATCCGGACCTCAAGACCCGCCGGGGCGACGGCCGCGCCCGTGTCGACCTCGCCCTGACCGCCGATCGTCTGGCCGAGGGCGACAACGCCGCGCGCGGCGTCGACGCTCGCCTGTTGTTCGATGGAACCACCGCCGGCTGGATCGAGGCCTTCCGCATCGGCGGCCAGACCACCGCCGACCTCCGCGCCGACCGGCTTGAGGGCGCCGTGGCCGGGCAGGGGACCCGCCTGCGTCTGACCGGCGCCGCCACCGTCCTGGACCGCACGGGCGAAGGCTTCGGCTGGCGCGTCGAAGGTCCCGCCGACATCACCGCCGCCCGGATTGCGGGCGCCGGCCTGGAGGGCTCGGGGGTGCGGCTGAGCGCCG
>NZ_JAHFPF010000079.1 GCF_023259385.1 Brevundimonas sp.
GGGCGTCGCGCTCGGGCGCCTTCCAGAAGCGGGCCAGACGCTGGTGCAGGAACAGGCGGGGCCCCGGGCCGGCGACGGCGTCGACCGCCTCGTCCAGCACGCGGGCGCATTCAATGCGCAGGGCCTCGGGCGTGCGCGGCTTGGCGTCGGCGTCTTCCTCGGCGCGGCGCGACAGGGCGGTGAACAGGCGGGCGCGGGTCGATCCGCCGGGCGTCACGCCCACGCGGGGCCGGATCTCGGCGAAGGGATTGGCGGTCCGGGCGCCCCACAGGCCGCGGGCCACGTCCTCCAGCGTCGCCGTGGCGGACAGCTGGACCGCGTCCAGGCCGCGATAGAACAGGCGGCCCGAGGCGACGACGCTGACCGAGGATTCCAGATCGGCCTGGCCGCGCGCGGCGGGGCCGCGTTCGGCCGTCCGCGGCGCTTCGTCGCCGTCGTCGACCGCATCGCCGGTCAGGCGCGCGATGTCGCGGACGGCATACAGGCTGCGGCGGGGATCGTTCGGGTCGGGACGGGCGGCGATGCGGCCACGGCTGACATAGGCGTAGAGCGTCTGGGCCTTGACCCGCAGACGATCCAGCGCCTCGCCTCGCCCGATCCAGCGCTCGCCGGACGTGTCCATGCCTGTCTCCCCCGGCTGTTCAGCGCCCGGAAACCATAATGGGACGCGACCATGGGACCCTTTCGTGACGAACACGCTAACGTCGGTACGCGCACGGCGCCTTGGCAGGGTCACGGGTTTCCGCGACAAGGCGTCATGACCGCCTCCTCCCTCGACGACGCCCACGCCGCGACCCGCAGCGTCACGCGCCTGTCGGTCGGCGTGGCGGTCGTGCTGATCGCGCTGAAGGCCTTCGCCCTGGGCGCCTCGGGGTCGGTCTCGATCCTGGCCTCGCTGGCGGATTCGTCGCTGGACCTGATCGCCTCCCTGGCCACCTTCTTCGCCGTGCGCTGGGCCGCCGCCCCGCCGGACGAGGAGCACCGCTTCGGCCACGGCAAGGGCGAGGCCATGGCCGCGCTGGTGCAGGCCGGACTGGTGTTCGCCTCCAGCGTCTTCATCGGCTGGGAGGCCATCCAGCGCCTGTTCGATCCCCGCCCGGTGACGTCGGGGACCTGGAGCGTCGGCGTGGTCCTGATCTCCATGGCGCTGACCGTCTGGCTGATCTGGCGGCAGAGCCGGGCGATCAAGGCCAGCGGCTCGGTCGCCGTGGCCGCCGACCGCGCCCACTACGCCTCCGACCTGGCGGCCAGCGCCGTGGTCCTGATCGGCGTGATCTCGGGTACGTTCCTGAAGGCGCCGGGGCTGGACGCCGCCGCCGGCCTGGTGGTCGCGGTCTGGCTGTTCTGGGGTGCCACGGCCGTGCTGAAGGACGCCGCCGACCAGTTGCTGGACCGGGCGACCTCGGACGCCGACCGCGTGGCCATCACCAGCGCCATCCTGTCCGACCCGCGCATCGCCGGGGTGCACCGGCTGCGCACACGCCAGTCGGGGCCGGTGACCACGATCCAGATGCACGTCGACATGGCGCCGACCCTGACCCTGGCCGAGGCCCACGACATCCTGGAACAGGCCGAGGCGCGCCTGCTGGCCCTGTGGCCGCACGCCGACATCCTGATCCATCCCGACCCGCGCGGACCGGTGGAGCCGGACGCGACACAGGCGACGGGGCAAAAAGGCCCGTGGTCCTGACGCGATGACTAACGCCCGCTTAACGGGCTTGGGCGCATGGAGTGCGGGATGTCGGTCTCCGTCCTGTTTCACTTCGCCTTCGACCCCGTCTCGCGCGCCGCGCGACTGGCGCTGGGCGAAGCCAAGGTGGCGTTCGAGGAGAACGCCGTGCGCCCGTGGGAGCCGGACTGCCCCGTCGGCGCCCTGAACCCGTCCGGCATGACGCCCGTGCTGCAGACCACCGCCAACAACCGCGTCCTGACCCTGTGCGAGCAGGCCGCCATCCTGGGCTGGCTGGAGGACCGCGACCGCGAGCCCTTCCTGGTCCCCGCCGATCCGTTCGAGCGCGCCGAGACCCGGCGCCTGGTCGGCTGGTTCGACCGCCGCTTCACCGACGAGGTCGACGCCGTCCTGCTGCACGAGCGGATGGAGAAGCCCCTGCTGCGGCTGGGCCCGCCCGAAGCACGCCAGCTGCGCGCCGGGCGCGAGGCGCTGCGCGGCCATCTGACCATGCTGGAAGGCCTGCTGGCCGAACGCGACTGGCTGGCCGGACGCCGCCTGAGCCAGGCCGACATCGTCGCCGCCGCCCACCTGTCGATCCTGGACTATTTCGGCGAGATCGCCTGGGCGAACTATCCGGCGCTCAAGACCTGGTACATGAAGCTGAAATCCCGCCCCTGTTTCCGGCCCCTGCTGACGGACCGCTTCCCAGGGGTGGCCGCGGCGGCGCACTACGCCGACCTCGACTTCTGAGATCTCCGCTCATCCCGGCGAAAGCCGGGACCCAGTGTTCTGGGTGATCCGCCTCTGCAGGGCATGCGTCATCGCCGGTCCTGAAATGCCGGCGTCACGCTGGACAGGACTGGGTCCCGGCTTTCGCCGGGATGAGCGGTGTGTGAGATAGCGTCCATGGCGGCCGATCCCCGTAAATTCATTCGCGAGCGCGCCGCCGCCCTGGGCTTCGACGTCTGCCGGTTCGCCTCGGCGTCCGAGCCGTGGAGCGCGGGCGAGCGGCTGGCGCATTTCGTCGAGTCGGGGCGTCACGGCGACATGGGGTGGATGGAGACGACGCTGGAGCGCCGGGCCCATCCGACCGCCATGTGGGACGGCGCAAAGACCGCCGTCGTCCTGGGCCTGAACTACGGCCCGGAGCACGATCCCCTGCCGGAACTGGAAGACCGGTCGGCCGGCTACATCTCGGTCTATGCGCGCGGCGACGACTATCACGAGGTCATCAAGGGCCGGCTGAAGACCCTGGCGGGCCAGATCGCCGCCCGCACCAAGGAAGAGGTGAAGGTCTTCGTCGACACGGCCCCGCTGATGGAGAAGCCGCTGGCCCAGCGCGCCGGGCTGGGCTGGCAGGGCAAGCACACCAACCTGCTGTCGCGCAGCCACGGCAACTGGCTGTTTCTGGGCGTCATCCTGAGCGCCACGACGTTCGAGCCCGACCCGCCGGAGGGCGAGCACTGCGGCACCTGCACCGCCTGCCTGGACGCCTGTCCCACCAACGCTTTCCCGGCGCCGTTCCAGCTCGACGCCCGGCGGTGCCTGTCCTACCTGACCATCGAGTTCGCGGGTCCCTGGCCGGAGGAGTTCCGCGCGGCGACGGGCGGGCGCATCTACGGCTGCGACGACTGCCTGGCCTCCTGCCCGTGGAACAAGTTCGCCGCGGCGGCCAAGGAAGGGCGGGTGCAGGCGCGCGACGCCCTGGTCTCGCCCCGGCTGGCGGATCTGGCGGCGCTGGACGACGCCGCCTTCCGGGCCCTTTTCTCGAAGAGCCCGGTCAAGCGCATCGGCCGCGACCGGTTCGTGCGCAATGTCCTGTACGCCATCGGCAACAGCGGCGACGCCGACCTGATCGGCCCGGCCGAAGCCTTGCTGAACGATCCCGCGCCGGTGGTGCGGGATGCGGCCGAATGGGCGCTGTCCCGACTCCCCGGCCGTTAGGCGTTGGCGGTGACGCCGACCACCCGTTCGCCGCCCTCGGCGCGGGCGACGGCCAACAGCTTGAGGCGGAAGACCAGCACGCTGTTGGCCGGGATGCCGGGCTTGGCGGCGTCGCCGTAAGCCTTGTCGGCCGGCAGGTAGACGATCCACTCGTCGCCGACCTTCATGTGCTGCAGCGCCTCGGTCCAGCCCGCGACGACCGTGCCGAGGGTGAAGACCGCCGGCTGGCCGCGCTCATAGCTGCTGTCGAAGACCGTGCCGTCGGTCAGGGTGCCCTCGTACTCGACGCGCACCAGGTCATTGCTGTCCGGGCTCTCGCCGCCCGGAGGACCGGACTGGAGGACCTTGTACTGGATGCCGCCGGGCAGGGTCTGAACGCCCTCAGCCCTGGCGTTGCGTTCCATGAAGGCCTGCCCGGCCTTCAGATTGGCCTCGGCGTCGGCGCCGCCCGTGTCCGGCGCGCGATTGCAGGCGGCCAGGGCCGCGACCATGGCCAGGACGGCGACGCCCCTAGCCCATCCGGAGTTCATAACCCGCACCTTCAAGTCCCTGTCTGATTTCTTCCGCATGCGCTTCGCCGCGGGTTTCGACCATGATGTCGAACTCCGCGCCCTTGGCCGGCACGTCCAGCGCCAGCCGGTTGTGCACGACATCGATGATGTTTCCGCCAAGGCCGCCGATCACGGCGCTCATCTTGGACAGCATGCCCGGGCGGTCGTCGCCCAGGATGCGATAGACGATCAGCCGCTTCTCGCGCACCAGTTCGCGGTTCAGGACCACGGCCAACATGCGGGCGTCGATATTGCCGCCGGTCAGCTCGATGCCGACCTTCAGCCCTTTGAACTTGTCCGGATAGGCCAGCATGGCCGCGAGCCCGCCGGCGCCCGCGCCCTCGGCGACGGTCCGCTCCATGGTGGCCAGATAGGAGACGCCACGTTCGAAATCGGCCTCCTGGCAGACCAGGACCTCTTCGATCAGCGGCTCGGCCAGGGCGAAGGGAATGTCGCCGACGGCCTTGATGGCGATGCCTTCGGCGATGGTCTGGCCGCCGCATCTGGGCGCCTCGCCGCGCCGCTTGGCGCTGAACGAGGGGTACATCGCCGCCTCGACCCCGAAAATGCGAATCGACGGCTTCATGGCCTTGGCCGCGATGGCCGAACCGGCGATCAGCCCCCCGCCGCCGATCGGGATGATCAGGACGTCGAGGTCCGGCGCGTCCTCCATGAACTCCAGGCCGCAGACGCCCTGGCCGGCGACGATTCCCTCGTCGTCGAAGGCCGAGATGAAGACGAAGCCTTCCTCGTCGCGCAGCCGGTGGGCCTCTTCGGTGGAGCCCGAGAAATCCAGTCCCTTGATGACGACGGTCGCGCCGTGCGCCCGCGTGCCGTCCGCCTTCACGAAGGGCGTGCCCTCGGGCATGACGATGGTCACCGGCACGCCCAGGCGGCCGCCGTGATAGGCCAGCGCCTGGGCGTGATTGCCCGCGCTGGCGGCCACCACGCCGCGCTTGCGCTCCTCCGGCGTCAGCTGCAGCAGGCGGTTCAGCGCCCCGCGCTCCTTGAAGCTGCCGGTGAAATGCAGGTTGTCGAACTTGATCCACACCTCGGCGCCGGTCAGCTGCGACAGGCGGCGGGAATAGCGTACGGGCGTGCGGTCCACCTGACCGGCGATCCGGTCCCGAGCCGCCAGAATATCGTCAAACGTCACTGTCATGAGCGTCCCCTATAGCCGGTCTCGCGCCGGTTTGTTGCGCGCTTGTGAACCACGGTCCAAGAGGTCGCAACCTTGACCTTATGGCGGCGTTGAGCGTCTGATCGGGCGTTCGACCCGCACCCGCCCGGAGAGAGCCCATGTCCACCGCCCGGTCCCTTCTGCCCCTTGCCGCCCTGACCGCCGCAGCCGCCGTGCTGGCGGGCTGCGAGACCGTGCCCATGGGCCCCGTCGCGCCGGCCGGACCGGCCGCGTTCCGCGCCGATGATTTCGCCTGGTCCAGCACCTCGGGCCGCGCGGCCATCGAGGGCCGGGTTGATTATCGCCGCGACGGCCAGGTCTTCAGCTGCACCGGCTCGGTCGCCCTGACGCCGGACACCCCCTATACCCGCGCCCGGTTCCGGACCCTGTACGGCTCGACCGACCGCGCCGCCCTGCCCGAGGCCGTGGTGCGCGCCCGGACCGTGGCCGATCCCAACGCCGACTACCGCTCCTTCGTGCGCTCGGAGACCTGCCGGAACGGGACCTTCGACTTCGTCGGCCTGCCCGCGGGCGGCTGGTTCATCATCGCCCCGGTCAGCGCCGGGGGAGACCGCGTGGTGCTGATGCGTCACGTCGAGACGCGTAACGGACGGATCGCCGTCACCCTGCCCTGAGTGCCTCCAACGCCGTATTTCGAGGCCGCGTATCGGGCCGCTTCGGAGAATTAACCATGCGAGCCTCCCTCCTGATCGCCGCGGCCGGCCTGGCCCTGGCCGCATCCCCCGCCGCCGCCCAGTCGTGGGCCGGCGGCTACGGCCATGAGTACGGGAACAGCGGCTATAACGGCGGCTACGATCCGGACGGCGGGAGCCGCTACTACACGCCGCGCTACCGCTCGAACGCCGTGCCGTCGAACTTCGACTGGCGCAGCCAGCTGGACCGGCCGGGCGACTATCGTTGCGACCGGTTCTGGGACGCGAGCCGCGACGACTGCGGCGACCGCTGGCGCGACCAGCGCCGCCGCGTCAGCCCGCAGGCCCGCAGCGACTATCGCCAGCTGGCCGGCTACCGGTACGGCGACGGCTACGGATACGACTCCGGCCGCTACGGCTACGGCTACGGCAGTCACGGTTACCATCCGCGCCGCGGCTACGGCTCGCAGTACTACGGCGGCTATGGCTACGGCGGGCATAATCAGGGGGGCACGGCCTATGAGGGCGCCTATGGGCGGCCCGACGTGGTCTTCCCCGGCGGCGGTTATCGCGGCGGCTATGCGGGAGGCTCCCGGGACGGGCGCCGCATCGACTGGTGCCGGGCGACCTACCGCTCCTACGACCCCGGCAGCGGCTACTATCGGGCCTACAGCGGTCGGCTGGTCTGGTGCGGCTAAGCTAGACGCCTGACAATGTTCGTCCGATCACAGACGTGTGGGTGATCGGCGTTCGCCATTGTTTCGCCCTCTGCGGCCCGCTCCTTCGCCCCGCCCGTCCGGGCGTAGTCGAGGGGGAGCGTCATGTCCCAGCACAATATTTCCGGGTCCGAGGTCTTCGGTCCCAAGCCGTTCGTCATCCTGCGCGGCGTGAAGACCGGCGGCCTGCGCCGTCAGCGTAGCGCCCGCACCCTGGTCGCCTTCATCGCCGGCGCCGTCGTGGCCGTGACCGGCGGCGCGATCGCCCTGGCGGCGGTGTTCGGGCCGACGCTCTTCGGCTGAAGCCGAAGAGCTTTCTTTGTTGGGCCGCGGACCGCCGGCCCCTTCGGGGACCTCCCGACCCGACGCGGCCTGGCCCTTCGCGCAGGCTTCTCCCTCCCTTCTGGGGAGGGTGGCCGAGCGAGCCGAGGTCGGGTGGGGAGCGGCGCTTCCGCCCTTACGAACCCCGCCCCGTCGGCGCTGCGCGCCGACATCCCTCCCCACGAGGGGAGGGAGAAAGCGCCTGCTAGGCCAGCCACACCATGCGGCGCGTACGGGCTTCCCCGTTCCGGGCGCGGCTGAAGCCCTTGCGGACCTCGCCCGTGTACAGGAAGCCCGCCTTTTCCAGGACGCGGCCCGAGGCGGGGTTGTCGTCGAAATGGCCCGCGACCAGGGCGCGGCGGCGCCAGTTGCGGCTGGCCCAGACCACGCCCGCCTCCAGCGCCTCGGTGGCGTAGCCGCGGCCCCAGTAGGGGCGGCCGATCCAGTAGCCGACCTCCGGGCCGATATCCCCGTCCTCGAACAGGCCGATCACGCCGACGGGCCCGTGGTCCTCGTGGTCGATCAGGAAGGTGCGGGCGCGGGCCGGATCCTGGCCCGCGACGGCCAGCACGAAGGCCTCGGCGTCGGCCGTCGAGAAGGGATGCGGCATGCGCAGCGTCATCCGCGCGATGTCGGCGTCATTGGCCAGGGCCGTGAGACGGCTGATGTCCTGGGCCTGCGGGCTGCGCAGGGCCAGGCGCCGGGTCTCGACGACGGGAGAGGGTTCGATCACGCACATGACACGCCTCATTCGGAACTCACCGCCTCCTTGGAGGGCTCGGGCGGTGTTCGAGGCGGGGGAACGAAAACGGGGAGCCTGGTGATCCAGACTCCCCGCGGAAAATTTCCCTGGTCCGGATCGCGGCTCTTGAGCCTTCGCGATCCGGGTGATGTTCCGTATCGCGTTACTCGGCGGCCATGGCCTGTTCGGCGGTGTCGTTCGCCGGAAGAATCGACACGTAACAACGGCCGTTGGCTTTCTTCGTGAATTTCACGGCGCCGTGCACGGTGGCGAAGAGGGTGTGATCGCGGCCCAGGCCGACGTTCTCGCCCGGGTGGAAGGTGGTGCCGCGCTGACGCACGAGGATGTTGCCGGCCAGCACGCGCTCGCCGCCGAACTTCTTCACGCCGAGGCGCTTCGACTCGGAGTCGCGACCGTTACGCGACGAACCGCCTGATTTCTTGTGAGCCATCGTAACTCTCTTCAGCTTCGCGTCCGGCGCCCTCAGGCGCCTGACATCGTCATTCTATCACAGTCGCGGCCGCAAGGGACGCGGGGTTGGTTTTACGCTTCGTCGGTCGAGGCGGCGGCGGCCTTCTTGGCCGGAGCCTTCTTGGCCGCGGGAGCCTTGGCGGCCTTCGGAGCCGGAGCGGCTTCCTCGGTCGCCTCGACGCGCGGGGCCAGGCCACGGGCGCGAGCGTTCATCTCAAGCTTGGTCATCAGCGAGGTTTCGCCGTCCCACTTGGCCTTCTCGCCGGCGCCTTCGATGCCGGTGATGCGCAGGACCGATTCCATCTGGCGGTGGCCGTTGGTGCGGCGGTAGCCCTGACGACGGATCTTCTTGAAGATCTTGATCTTCTCGCCCTTGCGGGTTTCGACCAGCGTCGCGGCGACCGAAGCGCCTTCGATCAGCGGGGCGCCGAGGGTGACGCCCTTGTCGCCGCCCAGCATCAGGACTTCACCGAAGTTGACGGCAGCGCCAGCGTCGCCGTCGAGCTTCTCGACCACGATCACGTCGCCCGGTTGGACCCGGTACTGCTTGCCGCCGGTCTTGATCACCGCGTACATGTTGAAGCCTCAGCGTAAACGCAAAAAGAATAGCGCCCGGCGGGGACCCCCGGCGGGCGAAGAGCGGCGACATATACGGAAGGGGTCCGCCGAGTCAACGCGGACGGGGAAAAAACCCCGGACCCGCCGTATTCGGGTCCGGCTCCCGCCGTCCCCTGAAGCTCGGACCTTTGCCCGCCGTACAGACCCCGCCCGGCCGTCGCAAGGTCGCGGGGGACGGGGCGACGGGAATCCGGAGCGGTCGCCCGTCAGCGGCCATCGCCCGGCCCGGCCGAGGCGTCCCCGATCACGACGGCCTCATCAACCCTGACGATACCGGTGCGCAGAGTTCTATGCATGATGCGGGGCTGATCGATGCTCCGCCGACGCTGCGTTTGACTGGCGATCATCCTCCAGTCGCCTCGTTGGCGAGTTTTCTGCTCGAAGTTAGCTTCGCCATAATCTCAGGTTGCTTGCCCGGCCCTCTTAAGGTTTAGGTAAGAGTACCTAGCGTCGGCGACGACGCCAATGCATAACGGCGCTTCATGAGCGCCCGTCTTCAGGGGGAGACACCTATATGCCGACGACCTGGTCCACCGTAACCGATCCCATTGGCGACACCGGCGCCTTCGACAGCCGCATGATCTTCGGCGACTTCGACGGCGACGGCGACCTGGACATCCTGTTCCAGAACGGCAACACCGCCGGCACCGGCATCGGCTACATGCGGAACAACGGCAACGGGACGTTCGTCACGTTCACCGACGCCACCGCCGCCGGGTCGATCTTCCAGGGCGTGGACCTGTCGGGCCGTCAGATCAGCCCGGCCAACTTCTTCATCCTGGACTTCGACGGCGACGGCGACCTGGACATCCTGGACCGCACATCCAACAGCACGACCTTCTTCCGGAATGAAGGCAACGCCGGCTTCACCCGCATCGCCGATCCGATCCCGGACACCGGCTCGTTCGACCAGCGCATGGTCTGGGGCGACTTCGACGGCGACGGCGACGTGGACGCCCTCTACCAGAACGGCAACACCGCCGGATCGGGCATCGGCTTCCTGCGCAACGACGGCGGGCTGAGCTTCACCAACTTCACCAACGCCGCGGCGGCGGGCACGCCCTTCACCGGCGTCGTCTTCACCGGCCTGCAGATCACCACCTCCACCTTCGTGGTCGATATCGACGACGACGGCGACATGGACATCCTGGATCGCGGCACGACCCAGGTGATGTACCGCAACGACGGCGGGACCATGGTCCGCACGGCGGATCCGCTGGCCGACATCGGCAATTTCGACGCCCGCATGATCTTCGGCGACTTCGACAGCGACGGCGACACCGACGCCATCTACCAGAACGGCAACACCGCCGGGACCGGCTTCGGCTATTTCCGTAATGACGGCGGGTCCTTCACCAACTTCACCAGCCTGACCGGCACGCCCTTCGAGGGGCTGGACCTGACCGCCCAGCAGCTGACCACCTGGACCGCGGTGGACATCGACGGCGACGGCGACGTGGACATCGTCGACCGCGACCAGGCCGGCGGCGGCCTGGTGCTGTACCGCCAGAACGGCGCCCCGCCGCGCCTGACCGCCACCACCCCGTCGGACAACGGCACGGGCGTGGCCCCCGGCGCCAACATCACCCTGACGTTCAGCGAAAGCGTCACCAAGGGCAACGGCAACATCTACATCTACCGCGGCGACGGCATCCTGATCGAGACCATCTCGATCGGCTCGGCCCAGGTGACCGGCTCGGGCACGACCTGGACGATCGACCCGTCCGTCACCCTGGCGGGCCTGACCAACTACTACATCCTGATCGACCAGGAGACCTTCGCCGACGCCGAGGGCGCGGTGTTCGCGGGCATCTTCAACCCCACGACGCTGAACTTCACCACGGCGTCGAGCAACACGGCCCCGACCTTCACCAACCTGAACGGCGACACGGCCGCGCACACCGAGAACGTGCCGGTCCGGCTGGACGTGGGCGGCAACGCCACGGTGGCGGACGCGGAAAGCCTGAACTTCGACACCGGCACCCTGACCGTCACCATCACCGCCAACGGCCAGGCGGGGCAGGACGTGCTGAGCGTGGCCAACATCGGCAACGGGGCCGGCCAGATCGGCGTCTCGGGTTCGGCGATCCTGTATCAGGGCGTGCAGATCGGCACCTTCACCGGCGGGACCGGCGGCGTGGCCCTGGTCATCACCCTCGATACCGACGCCACCCCGGCGGCGACGCAGGCCCTGGTGCGGGCGCTGCAGTACAACAACACCTCGGACGCGCCGAACACCGCGACTCGCACGGTCACCATCGTCCTGACCGACGGCGACGGCGGCACCAGCACGACCCAGACGACCAGCGTCACCGTCACGGCGGCCAACGACGTTCACACCGGCGGCGCCGCGATCACCGGCACGGCCAGCGAGAACGGCGTCCTGACCGCCGTCTCGACCCTGGCGGACCCCGACGGCCTGGGCGCCCTGCACTATCAATGGCAGCGCGACACCGGCGGCGGCTTCGTCAACGTCGGCGCCGACCAGTCGACCTACACCCTCGGCGACGCCGACGTGGGCGCCGTGGTCCGCGTGGTCATCTACTACACCGACGCCGGCGGCACGGTGGAATCGGCGACCTCGGCGGCGTCCGCCGCCATCGCGGCGGTCAATGATCCGCACACCGGCGGCGCCTCGCTCACCGGCACGGCGACCGAGAACCAAGTCCTGACCGCCGTCTCGACCCTGGCCGACGTGGATGGCCTGGGCACCCTGCACTACGACTGGCAGCGCGACACCGGCTCGGGCTTCGTCTCCATCGGCGCGGCCGACCAGGCGACCTACACCCTGGGCGACGCCGACGTGGGCGGCGTGGTCCGCGTGGTCATCAGCTACACCGACGGCCAGGGCTTCTCGGAATCGGCGACCAGCGCCGGCACCGCGGCCATCGCGGCCATCAACGACGCGCCCACGGGCGGCGTCTCGATCACCGGCACGGCGACCGAGGACCAGGTCCTGACCGCCGATTCCTCGACGCTCGCCGACGCCGACGGCCTGGGCACGCTGCACTACCAATGGCAGCGCAACACCGGATCCGGCTTCGTCAACGTCGGGGCCGACCAGTCGACCTACACCCTGGGCGACGCCGACGTAGGCGGCGTAATCCGCGTGATCACCAGCTACACCGACGGCCAGGGCTTCGCCAACAGCGTGACCAGCGCCGGCACTTCGGCCGTCGCAGGCGTCAATGACGCCCCGACACTGAGCCTGACCGGCACGACCACGACCTTCGTCGAGGACGGCGCCTCGGCGGACCTGTTCTCGGGAGTGACTGTCACCAATCCCGAAAGCGGCCAGGAACTGACGCTGCGCCTGCAGGTCAGCGGCGTTTCCGACGGCCTCGACGAGCAGCTGATCCTGTCCGGCGTGCCCATCAACCTGGTCGCCGGCAGCCCCTTCATCCAGCCCGCGCCGGGCGGCGCCGTGATGGTGCAGGTGACCTCGGGCGGGGCGGGCGTGCTGAACGTCATCATCGTCGGCATCAGCTCGAACACCCACGCGCAGCAGATCCTGGACGCGCTCGTCTATCGGAACGCCAGTCAGAACCCGACCGTGGGCGACCGCACCGTGACCGTGGTCTCGATCGCGGACAACGGCGGCGGCTCCAATCTCACGGCCGTCAATGTCAGCACGACGGTCACCGTCAGCGCGGTCAATGACGCCCCCGTCGCGGTGAACGACGTCAACATCACCGCCGAGACCGTCGCCGTGAGCGGCACGGTCTTCGCCAACGACAGCGACGTGGACGGTCCCGCCCTGGTGGTCAGCGCCGTGAACGGCTCGGCCGCGTCGGTCGGGATGCAGATCACCCTGCCGTCTGGCGCCCTGCTGACGCTCAACGCCGACGGGACCTACAGCTACGATCCCAACGGGGCGTTCGCGTACATTCCGGGCCCGTCATCGGGTTCGCCGAACCAGACGGCGACCGACACCTTCAGCTACACCCTCGCCAACGGCAACACCGCCACGGTCACCATCACCATCACCGGCCAGGACACCGAGGGCGACGTGGTCACCGGCGGATCGGGCGACGACGTCCTGACCTCGGGCGGCGGCGACGACACCTTCGTGGGCGGCGGCGGCAACGACACGCTGACCGGCGGCGCCGGCAAG
>NZ_JAHFPF010000080.1 GCF_023259385.1 Brevundimonas sp.
GCCGTGCCCGTGGTCAATGAGAACGACACCGTCGCCACCGAGGAGATCCGCTACGGCGACAACGACCGCCTGGCCGCCCGCACGGCCCAGCTGGCGCGCGCCGACCTTCTGGTCCTGCTCAGCGACATCGACGGCCTTTACGACGCCGACCCCCGGTCCAATCCGAACGCCGCCCACCTGCCGCTGGTCGAGACCCTGACGCCCGAGGTCATGGCCATGGCGGGCCAGGCCAACGCCTCCGCCTCGGTCGGCACGGGCGGCATGCGCACCAAGCTGGAGGCCGCCCGCATCGCCCGCTCGGCGGGCTGCGCCACCGTCATCGCCTCGGGCCTGACCGAGCGTCCGCTGGCCGCCGTCCTGGACGGCGCGAGGGCCACCCTGATCCCCGCCCCCGCCGGTCCGATGGCGGCGTGGAAGTCGTGGATCGCGGGCAGCGTCGATCCGGCCGGCCGGCTGGTCGTCGACGACGGCGCCGTGGCCGCCTTGCGCGCCGGCAAGAGCCTGCTGCCCTCGGGCGTCCGCGCCGTCGAGGGCCGCTTCGACCGGGGCGACAGCGTCCGCGTCGTCACCCCCGACGGCCGGTCCGCCGCTGTCGGCCTCGCCGCCTTCTCCGCCGAGGAGATGACCCTGATCCAGGGCCGCCAGACCGGCGAGATCGAGGGACTGGTCGGCTACAGGGGGCCTCAGGTCGCCATCCACCGCGACGACCTGGTGCTGGAGGGCGACGCATGACCGCCATCGCCGATCAGATGCTTCAGCGCGGCCGCCGCGCCCGGGCCGCCGCCGAGACGATCCGCATGGCCCCGCCCGAGGTCCGCACCCGCGCGCTCCACGCCGCCGCCGCCGCCCTGCGCGCCCGCTCGGACGCCATCCTGGCCGCCAACGCCGAGGACATCGCCCGCGCCCGCGACAACGGCCTGTCCGAGGCCCTGATCGACCGGCTGGCGCTCAGTCCCGCCCGCATCGCCGCCATCGCCGACGCCGTAGCGGAGGTCGCAGGCCTGCCGGATCCGCTGGGCCGCGAGACCGCCCGCTGGACCCGGCCCAACGGCCTGGACATCGCCCGCGTCTCCACCCCCATCGGCGTGCTGGCCATCATCTATGAGAGCCGCCCCAACGTGACGGCGGACGCCGCCGCCCTGTGCCTGCGCTCCGGCAATGTCGCCCTGCTGCGCTGCGGCTCGGTCTGCCTGTCGTCGTCGCTGGCCATCCACGCCGCGATGGTCGAGGGACTTCAGGCCGCCGGCCTGCCCGCCGACGCGGTCCAGCTGGTCGACACGCCTGACCGCGCCGCCGTCGGCGCCCTGCTGACCGGGCTCGAGGGAACCGTCGACCTGCTGATCCCGCGCGGCGGCAAGAGCCTGGTCGCGCGGGTGCAGGCCGAGGCGCGCGTGCCGGTGCTCGGCCACCTCGAGGGCCTGTGCCACACCTATGTCCACGCCGCCGCCGATCCGGGCATGGCCGAGCGGATCGTCCTGAACGCCAAGATGCGCCGCGTCTCGGTCTGCGGCGCCACCGAAACCCTGCTGATCGACCGCGCCTGCGCTTCGGCCCTGCTGCCTCGACTGGCCAGCGCGCTCGAAGCCGCCGGATGCAGCCTGCGCGGCGACGCCGACAGCCGGGCGCTGGTTCCCTCCATCGCGGCGGCGAACGAAGGCGACTGGACCACCGAATACCTGGCCCCCGTCCTTGCCGTGCGCGTGGTCGACGATCTCGATCAGGCGGTGGACCACATCCGCCGCTACGGCTCGGGCCACACCGAGGCCATCGTGACGGAGGACGCCCAGGCCGCCGCCGCCTTCCTGAACGCCGTCGACAGCGCCATCGTCATGTGGAACGCCTCCACCCAGTTCGCGGACGGCGGCGAGTTCGGCTTCGGCGGCGAGATCGGCATCTCCACCTCCCGCCTGCACGCCCGCGGCCCGGTCGGAGCGGAACAGCTGACCAGCTACAAATACGTGGTCCGCGGCACGGGCCAGACCCGCCCCTAACCCACCGTCAGGTCCAGCGCCCGCGACAGGTGCAGCGTGCCCTTGCCCAGGTCCAGCGCCACCCGTCGGTCCCTGAACGCCTCCATTCCCACCAGGCCGCCCGGGAAGTTGGGCAGCGGCGGCTGGTCGAACACGCCCACGTCCACGCGGTGATACAGCTGGTCGGCGAAGGTCACCGTCCGCGCCTCCACGATGGTCGAGCGCATCGAGCCGCCCAGCACCAGGCTGACCCCCTCGCGCTGGGGCCGCCCGTCCAGCAGTCCCGCCGTGTGCGCGGCCTCGCGGCTCAGCCCCAGCAGGGACGAGGCGCCGGTGTCCACCACGGCGCTCACGGCGGCCCCTTCGACCGTCAGCTCGGCGACCAGGGCCGTCCCCTGCCGCCGCACCGCCGCCTCGATCAGGTCAGGCGGACGGACGAAGGCCTCGCGGCGCACCAGCCGCGCGTACCGGCGCGCCGGATCCAGCGCCAGCACCGCCTCGCCCAGCACGTCCTGCCCGAGGATCAGCGGCGTGCGCAGGCCCTCCTCCGAGGCCAGCGGCCCCAGGTTCAGGATCGCCGCCCGCAGTCCCTTGATCGACAGGCCCGGCAGGGTCAGGTCCAGCGAGGTCCCGCGCCCCACCTGCGCCCCGCCGCCGACGCCATAGGCCACCAGCGGCATGTCGAACAGCGAGCGGCCCTCGCTGGGCAGGGCGTCGAACAGGGCGCGGTCGATGACGGAATACTGGGCGCCGGTGTCGATCAGGGCCAGCACCGTGCGGCCGCCCACCTCGATCCGCACCGTCGGCGTGGGTGAGCGCCGCGCATAGGGCAGCCAGGGCGTCGCCCCCTCCGGCCCGAAGGTCAGGCGCGGCTTGGGCCACAACAGGTGATCGCGCGCCCACCATGCTCCGCCGGCGACAGCGAGCAGCCCGGCGGCGCGGATCAGAAGGGTGCGGCGGTTCATCGGGGCCCAAGATGGCCCGTGCGGGCGGCCGGCGCCAGCGGCGTGACGCCGCGTTGATCGTGTCCTGAAACGACGAACCGGCCGGCGCCCCCCGACGCCGACCGGCCCGCCTGCGAGGCCGGCATCCCCCGTACCCCCGCGAACCCCGGATCCAAGACCTCAGGGTTACCGGCGCGTTAATGGCCCAGGACTGACACCGCTGTCCATCCTCTTCGCCGCCGACGCGAGCAAAATGTGTCCTAACGGTGTCCGAACGGCACCACCTTGTTCGCCCCGTCGTGGCCGATGTCGGCGGCGCCCAGATAGGGAATGCCCGAGCGCTGGCACCAGTAGCGGGTGATCTCCTCGGCGGTCAGGCCGAAGTCCGGGTCGTTCTCCACGACCTCCGACGCCCGGCCCAGCCGGATGCCCGCCACCCGCCGGATCGAGGCCTGGCCGGTCAGATGGAACATCATCCGGTCGATCCGGTACATCGGCTCGGACACGTCCTCCAGCATCAGCACATGGCCGGTCAGGTCCGGCTCCAGCGCCGTGCCGACCAGGGCGTCCAGGATGCTCAGGTTGAACGCGACCGCCGGGCGGGAATCCGTGCGCAGCGACGGCTCCCACGACGACGAGGCCCCGCTCTTCAGCCAATTCAGCGCCCGCCAGGCGGTGTCGTCATGGCGCACCGCGTCCGAGGCCATCGGCCCGTGCGCCAGATGAGGGAAGCCCGCCTTGTAGAGGATGGCCAGCAGGCTGCCGGCGTCGGAATAGCCCAGATACCGCTTCTTGCGCGCCTCATCCGTCAGGCGCGGCAGCACCGCCTCCGCGATCCGGCACGAGCCGTAGCCGCCGCGCGCGAACCAGACGGCGTCCAGCCGCGGATCGTTGGCGAACTCGACGAAGGCGTTGGCGCGCGTCGCGTCGTCGCCGCCGAAATGGCCGTGCTTCTGGAACGTCGCCGGATGGAAGACGACCTTGATCGAGTCCTCCGGCACATTGGCCGCGAACCACGCCTGAATGGCCTCGCCGCGTTCCTTGGAGAAGCGCGAGCTGGCGTTGACGATGCCGATCTTCAAGACGCGATCCCCGGACTGTGCGACCTCCTTCATAGTCCGCGCCGCGCCCGCGAACCAATCCCTTCCCCTCTCCGCTTTCGCCCTCTACTCAGCCTTCATGGCGAACGACTATTTCTTCTGCGGGATCGGCGGCTCGGGGATGCTGCCGCTGGCGATGATCGTGCAGGCGCGCGGGAACCGGATCGAGGGCTCGGACCGCTCGCGCGACCAGGGCCGCACGCCGGACAAATTCGCCTGGCTGGAAGCGCACGGCGTGACCCTGCACCCCCAGGACGGCTCGGGCGTCACCCGCGCGGACCAGATCGTCGTCGCCACCGGCGCGATCGAGGACACGGTCCCGGACATCGGCGCCGCCAGGGCCGCCGGCGCGACCATCAAGACCCGGCCCGAACTGCTCAGCGAACTGTTCAACGCCGCCCCGACCTCGATCGGCGTGGCGGGCACCAGCGGCAAGTCGACCATCACCGGCATGATCGCCTGGATCCTGCACGAGGCCGGGCGCGCGCCGACCGTCATGAACGGCGCGGTGATGAAGAATTTCGCCGACGCCGACCATCCCTTCGCCAGCGCCCTGATCGGCGGCCCCGACCTGTTCGTCTCCGAGGTGGATGAAAGCGATGGCTCCATCGCCCGCTACGATCCGACCGTCGCCGTGGTCTCCAATATCTCGCTGGACCACAAGTCGATGGAGGAGCTGCGTGAGCTGTTCGGCGGCTTCACCGGCCGCGCGACCATGGCCGTGCTGAACCTCGACAACCCCGAGACCGCCGCCTTGGCCCAGACCCTGCCGCCGGAGAAGGTCGTCACCTTCGCGCTGGGGGAAGAGAGCGCGACCCTGAACGCTCATGACCTGGAGCCCCGGCCGACGGGCATGCGCTTCACCCTGACCGAGCAGGGCGGAGCCAGACACCCGGTCACCCTGAACGTCCCCGGCGCCCACAATGTCGCCAACGCCCTGGCCGCCCTCGGCGCGGTCCGCGCGCTGGGCGTCCCGCTGGATCAGGCGACCGCCGCGCTGGAGACCTTCTCCGGCATCCGCCGCCGCATGGAGGTGGTCGGGACCGCGAACGGCGTCACCGTCATCGACGACTTCGCCCACAACCCGGACAAGATCGCCGCCACCCTGAAGACGCTGCACGCCTTCGACGGCCGCCTGCTGATCCTGTTCCAGCCGCACGGCTTCGGCCCGCTGAAGCTGATGAAGTCTGAGTTCATCGACGGCTTCGCCGGCCTGATGCGCGAGGACGACGTCCTGCTGATGCCCGAGCCCGTCTACTACGGCGGCACCACCGACAGGTCCGTGAATAGCGAGGACATCGCCTCGGGCGTCCGCGCCGCCGGCCGCAAGGCTGAGGCCCTGCCCACCCGCGACGCCTGCGGCGACCGCATCGTCGACCTGGCCCGGCCCGGCGACCGGGTCATCGTCATGGGCGCCCGCGACGACACCCTGTCGGTCTTCGCCGCCGACCTGCTGGCGCGGCTCTAAACTCCGCTTACGGACTGATTTTCAAGAGAATATCTCGAAACATTCACGTACGGCAAAGCTCGTATTAAGTGGCGGCCCGTATCGGACTCCCGGACATCGGGAGTATGCGTGCATGGCCAGAATCGGAGACTTCGCCAGCGGCGCCGAGCCGATCTCTCCGGAGACTCCGGGCGCCCATGTCTTCGAGCGTTTCGAGCGCGAACCCGACACCCTGGCCATCGCCGTCGTCGATGCGGAACAGCGCCCGGTCGGGCTGGTCGAGCGCAACGCCTTCACCCTGCGCATGGCCGCCGAGTTCGGCCGCGCCCTCTACGCCCGCCGCCCGGCCTCCAGCTTCATGGACCCGGCCCCGCGGGTGCTCGACGCTGACGCGGACGCCGAGACCCTGTTCGAGTCGATCGACGCCGCCAACCTGGGCGCCCTGCTGAACGGCTTCGTGGTGGTGACCAAGGGGCGCTACAGCGGCGTCGGCGCCGGGGTCCACCTGCTCCAGGCCGGCAGCGCCATCCACCGCAAGCGCGCCCAGGCCATGAGCGTCCTGGCCCGCGATCTGGCTCGCGCCGAGCAGGAGGCCCGCACCTCCAGCCGCGCCAAGTCCGAATTCCTCGCGGTCATGAGCCACGAGATCCGCACCCCGCTGAACGGCGTCCTCGGCGTCGCCGCCCTGATGGAGCGCGAGCTGACGCAGGAGGCCATGCGGCCCTACGTCCGCACCATCCTCGATTCGGGCCAGAGCCTGCTGCGCCTGCTGACCGACGCCCTGGACATGTCCCGCGCCGAGGCCGGGCTGATGACCTTCGAGACCGGGGCGGTGTCGCTGGAGGCCGTGGCCCGGGACCTGACCGCCCTGTGGGGCCCGCGCGCGGAAGAGAAGGCGCTGACCCTGACCGTGATCTGCGACGCTCCGGACGCCGGCCACGTCGTCGCGGACGAGGTGCGCCTCAAGCAACTGCTGAACAACCTGATCGGCAATGCGATCAAATTCACCCCCGCGGGCCAGGTCGCCGTCCGGATCGCCGCGGCGCCCGAGGGCGGCGACGCCCACATGGTCGTCACCGTCGACGACAGCGGCCCGGGCGTGACCGAGGACGCCGCCGCCTCCATCTTCGACCCCTTCAACACAGGCCGCGCGGGCCGCGCGGGCGCCGGGGCCGGATTGGGCCTGGCCATCTGCCGCCAGATCGTCGAGCGCATGGAGGGCCGGATCGCCGTGGAGCGGTCGCCGTGTGGCGGAGCCCGCTTCACCTTTGACCTGCGGCTGCCGCTGGCCTCCGCCGAGGTCGCGACGGCGCAGGACAGCCCCCTCCCGCCGACGCCGCACGAGACCCTGCATGTGCTGGTGGTGGACGACAACGCCACCAACCGCTTCGTCGCGGGCAAGGTGCTGGAGCTGTTCGGCTGCACCTCCGAGACCGCAGAGAACGGACGCGAGGCGGTGGAGCGGGTCCAGGTCGCCCGTTTCGACCTGATCCTGATGGACGTGAAGATGCCGGTGATGGACGGGGTCCAGGCCACCCGCGCCATTCGCGCCCTGCCCGGTCCGGTCTCGGGCCTGCCCATCCTCGCCCTGACCGCCAACGCCGATCCCCGCGACGAGGCCGACTATCTGGCCGCCGGCATGGACGGGGTGGCGCAGAAGCCGATCCAGCCGGACGTCCTGCTCAACGCCATCCGCCGCGTGATGTCGGCCACACCCGCGGCGGAAGCAGCGGTCGCGGCCTGAGGGGGCGCAACCCCGACGCCGCCGGCGTATTGTAGCGCTTCATGCTGCAGATTCCCCCGCCCCCGCCCACCGACCTGCCCGAAGTCGTCGTCACCGGGGCGCGCCTGCCCCCGGCGGCGGGCGAGGCAGCCTTCGCCGTCATCCGCCTGGACGACCGCGACCTGCGCGCCGAGCAGCGGCTGGACGAGGCCCTGGCCTCCGTTCCCGCCGTCTCCCTGTTCCGCCGCACCTCCAGCCTCGCGGCCAATCCGACCACCCAGGGCATCAGCCTGCGCGCCATCGCTCCCTCCGGCGCGGGCCGGACGCTGGTGACCCTGGACGGCGCGCCGCTGAACGACCCCTTCGGCGGCTGGGTGATCTGGTCCCAGGTCCCGACCGAAAGCCTCACCGGGCTCGACATCGTGCGCGGCGCGGGCGCCGGTCCGTACGGCGCGGGGGCCCTGACCGGGGTCATCCAGCTGCGCGAGCGCGACATGGGCTGGACCGTCGACGCCTCCGTGGCCGAACGCGGCGGCGCGCGCCTGTCGGCCTCGGGCGCGACGAATGTCGGCGCCGCGCGGATCGTCGCTTCAGGCCTCTACGAGACCAGTGACGGCTACGTCCCGGTGCGCGGCGCGGCCGCGGGCGCCGCCGACACGCCCCTGGATCTGCAGGTCCGCAGCGGCGCGGTGCGCGCCGACCTCCCCGTCGGTCCGGCTGTCGTCTCCCTGCGCGCCTCCGCCTTCGAGGAGGATCGCGGCTCCGGCCTCGCGGGGGCCCGTTCGACCGCCAGCGGAAACGCCCTGTCCGCCACCGCCGCCGTCCAACCCTCCGCCGACCGTCCCGGTTGGCGGCTGCAGGCCTGGCGCCGCGAGAGCGACCTGGCCAACACCTCGGTCGCCGTCGCCGCCGACCGCGCGACCACCACCCCCGCCAACGACCAGTACGAAACCCCGGCGACCGGATGGGGCGTCAACGCCGCCCTGCGCCATGTCACGCTCAGCGGCGTCGCCCGTGTCGAATGGGAGCTGGGCGCCGACGCCCGCTTCACCGAGGGCGAGACCCACGAGCGCTTCCGCTACATGGGCGGCCAGTTCACCCGCGACCGGATCGCCGGCGGCGAGACCTCGGTGATGGGCCTCTACGCCGAGGGCTCCTGGACCCACGGCCCCTGGCTGGTCGCCGGCGGCCTGCGCGCCGACCGCTGGGAGAGCGCCGACGGCCATCGCCTCGAGCGCGACCTCGCCACCGGCCTGCCGACCCTGGACGAGACCGACCCCGACCGCTCGGGCGAGGTGGTCAGCGCCCGCCTCGGGGTCCGACGCGACATCGGTGGCGGTCAGGCCCTGCGCGCCGCCGCCTACACCGGCTTCCGCCCCGCCACCCTGAACGAGCTGCACCGTCCCTTCCGGGTCGGCAACGACCTGACCGAAGCCAACGCCGCCCTTGAGCCCGAGACCCTCAGCGGCGTCGAGGCGGGCTGGAGCTGGTCCGGCGCCCGGGCCTCCCTGACCGCCACCGCCTTCTGGACCCGGCTGGACCAGGCCATCGTCAACGTCACCATCGGAACCGGCCCGGCCACCTTCCCACGCGCGGGCTTCGTTCCGGCGGGCGGCGTCCTGCGCCAGCGCCAGAACGCCGGGACCATCGAGGCGACGGGGATCGAGCTGGACGGCCGCCTGACCCTGACCGACGCCCTCAGCCTGCGCGCCGCACTGTCGCTGACCGACGCCGAGGTGGACGGCGGGTCCGCCGCGGCCCAGCTGACCGGCCTTCGCCCCGCCCAGGCCCCGCGCTTCAGCGCCGTCGCCGGGGCGGACTGGCGGGCCACGGACCGCCTGACCCTCGCCGCCGACCTGCGCTGGGAGAGCGACCGGTTCGAGGACGACCTCAACAGCCGGGTGCTGGACGCCGGCGGAACCGTCGATCTGCGCGCCGACTGGAGCCTGACCGACGCCGCCGTCCTGTGGGTCGCGGCCTCCAATCTGTTCGACGCGGAGATCGAGGTGTCCGAGACCGGAACCGGCGTCGCCGGCTTCGCCCCGCCCCGCACCCTGGCCGCGGGCGTGCGGTTCACGCGCTGAGCCGTTATCGATCCAGGACGAAGGCTTCGTCGGCCGCCGAGACCGGCTGGCGCGAATCGTCCGTTCCCCACCCCTTGGCTCCGCCCACCCGGACGGCGGCCCAGATGATGAAGCGGCGCACGGGATCGACGCCGCGGTTCTCCAGCGCCTCCCTGAAGACGCCGTCGGCCTCGGCCCGGTCGTAGGGTTCGGCGCGGGTCCGCCCGTCCTGGCGACGCTTCCACTGTCCCGTGCCCGAGGTGGCGTAGAGGAAGTCGTGGACGATCGCCGCCTTCACCCAGGGGCCGTCGGGCGGCAGCAGAATCCAGCCCCAGCGCGGTATGGAGGTCAGGTCGGTCACGAAGCCGGCGGGCACGGTGATCAGGTCGTCTCCGTCCCCGGTCCTGTACGTCAGGTCCCGCTGGAGCCCCCACAGGCTGCGCCCCTTCTTGATCGACGGACTGAATTTGTTGTCGAGCAGGACCAGCACCAGCTTCCCGCCGAAACGATCCGTCCAATGGGTCAAGGCCGCCTCCCGCATCCGTCCCGTCGCCCCGATTCAATCCAAAGCAGCGGCAAGATCAACCACTGATGGAGATCGATGCTCCTCGCCTCTCGGAAAGCGCTCCCAAAGGTCGCACGCGCGCCATCTTGCAAACGGTTCTCAACTTCGGCACAAGCCGGGGCGTGACCGACGCCGCCGCGACAGCTCCGAAGCCGAAGAAGGCCCTGAACGCCGCAAGGTCGTTCTGGCTGAAGCAATTGCATCAGTGGCACTGGATCTCGGCGGCCGTCAGCCTGATCGGGCTGATGCTGTTCGCCGTCACCGGCATCACCTTGAATCACGCGGCCTCGATCCCCGGTCAGGTCTCCACCGTCGAGACCGCCGGGACCCTGCCGCCCCCCCTGCTGGAGCGGCTGTCGACCTTCCCGCAGGAGACCACCGATCCCGCCCCCGACTATGTCGCCCGCTGGGCCTCGGACCACTTCAAGGTCTCCATCGCGGGCCGTCCCACCGAGACAACCCCGGAAGAGGTCTACATCGCCCTGACCGAGCCCGGCGGCGACGGCTGGCTGACCATCGACCGCGCCACCGGCGAGGCCTCGCGCGAGCGCACCACCCGCGGCCCGATCGCCTACCTCAACGACCTCCACAAGGGCCGCAACGCCGGCAAGGTGTGGTTCTGGTTCATCGACGTCTTCGCCGCCGCCTGCATCGTCTTCGCCGTCACCGGCTTCGCCCTGACCTGGATGCACGCCAAGCAGCGCCCCTCGACCTGGCCCCTGCTGGGTCTGGGTCTGCTGATCCCCGTCATCATCGCCCTGATCTTCATTCACTGACGAGTCCGACATGCGTCCCCTGACCCTCGCCGCCTCCGCCGCCGCCCTCGGGACCTTCGCCGCCCCGGCGATGGCCGCCGACCTGAACGTCACGGTGACCGTGCCGCAGCAGACCGGCGCCGCCTATCACCGCCCCTATGTCGCGCTGTGGATCGAGCGCGCGGGCGCCGGGCAAGCCGCCGCCACGCCGGTGCGCACCCTGGCCGTCTGGTACGAGGTCTCCAACGTCGCCGAAGGCAAGGACTGGCTCAAGGACATGCGCACCTGGTGGCGCGGTCTGGGGCGCGGCATGACCCTGCCGGCCGACGGCGTCTCCAGCGCCACCAAGGCTCCGGGCCGTCACACCGTCAGCATCCCCGCCGCCCGCCTGCGGGACCTGCCCGCCGGCAACTATTCCGTGGTCGTCGAGGCGGCCCGCGAACTGGGCGGCCGTGAAGTCGTCCGCGTGCCCTTCGTCTGGGGCCGCGCCAACACCGCCCAGGGAACCGGGCGCACCGAACTGGGCGCCGTCAGCGTCGCCGTCACCCGCTAAAGGAAGCCGCCATGAAGAAGTCCATCGCCATCATCGCGGCCCTCGCCGCCCTCGCCCTGCCGATGTCCGCCCAGGCCCACCGCGCCTGGCTGGCCCCGACCTCGACCAGCCTGTCGGGAACCGATGCCTGGGTCGGCTTCGACGCCGGCATGTCCAACGGCGTCTTCATCCCCGACCACGCCGCCATGAACCTGGCCGGCCTGGTGATCACCGCGCCGGACGGCTCGACCGTCGCGCCCGAGAACATGGGCCGCGCCCGCTACCGCTCGACCTTCGACCTGCACCTGACCCAGCAGGGCACCTACCGCGTCGCCAACGTCATGGGCGGCGTCATCGTCAGCTACAAGCAGGGCGGCGAGCAGAAGCGCTGGCGCGGGACCGAGGCTGAAATGGCCGCCAACATCCCGGCCGACGCCACCGACGTCGTCGCCACCCGCAACAACAGCCGCATCGAGACCTTCGTCACCCTCGGCGCGACCTCGACCACGGCGCTGGCCCCGACCGGCCAGGGCATCGAGCTGGTCCCGGTGACCCACCCGAACGACCTGGTCGCCGGCGAGGCCGCGACCTTCAAGCTGGTCCGCGACGGCCAGCCGGCCGCCGACCTGGAAGTCACCATCGCCCGCGGCGGCACCCGCTATCGCGACAATCCGGAAGAGATCACCGTCCGCACCGGCGCCGACGGCGCGTTCACCGTCACCTGGCCCGAGCCGGGCATGTACTGGGTCAACGCCTCGGTGCGCATCCCCGCCCAGGGCCAGCAGCTGGCGTACAACGCCCAGTACAACGGCGTCGTGGAAGTCCTGCCCTGACCCGGCCCGGAGGCCCTCTGTCCAGCAAAAGCGCGCCGCCCACGGTCATCGTGGGCGGCGACGCTGCGCCGCGCCCGGACAACCGGGTCCTCATCCCGACCCACGGCCAGACGCCGGCCCGCCCGCCCTCGACCCTGATCTGGGACTTCGCGGGCACGAGCATGGGCGCCGACTGGTCCGTCCGCCTGGTCCCGTCCGAGGGCGCCGATCGGGCGACCTTCCAGTCCGCCATCGACGCCGAACTGGCCCGCATCGTCAGCCTGTTCAGCCATTGGGACCCGCGCTCCGAACTGGCCCGGTTCAACGCCGCGCCCGAAGGCTTCTGGGCGGTGTCCGAGCCCTTCTGGCTGCTGCTCAACCAGGCCATGGACATCGCCGACGACACCGACGGCGCGGTCGATCCGACGCTGGGCGCCCTGGTCAATCTGTGGGGCTTCGGCCCGCCCGGCCCGCGCCCGCTGAACGCCTTCGGCACCGGTCCGACCACGCCGTATGAAGAAGACATCGCCGCCGCCCTGGCCCTGTCCGGCTGGGGCCGCCTGCGCCTGAACCGCGACCGCCGCGCCGTGCAGCAGATCGGCGGCCTCAAGCTGGACCTGTCCGGCATCGCCAAGGGCCACGCCGTCGACCGCGTCTCCGACCGCCTGGCCGAGCTGGGCGCCGCCCACCACCTGGTCGAGATCGGCGGCGAGCTGCGCGGCCGGGGCGTGAAGCCCGACGGTCATCCCTGGTGGGTCGAGCTGCAGCAGGGGCCGGACGCCCCCGGCCCGCGTACCGTCGCGGCCCTGTTCGATCTCGCCGTCGCCACCTCCGGAGACTGGATCCGCAGCTTCGAATCCTACGGCCGGGTCTACAGCCACACCATCGACGGCCGCACCGGCCAGCCGGTCGACAACGGCGTCGCCTCCGTCACCGTCCTGGCCGAAACGGCGATGTACGCTGACGCCATGGCCACGGC
>NZ_JAHFPF010000081.1:0-3073 GCF_023259385.1 Brevundimonas sp.
GACGCCCGCGGCGCCGTCGAGGCCCGCAACATGGCCAAGCTGGCGGACCTCGGCTTCCGCTTCTCGATCGACAAGGTCCAGACGCTGGACCTCGACTTCGCCGACCTGCAGCGTTCGGACGTGAAGTTCCTCAAGGTCGCCGCCGACCTGCTGATCGAACAGCTTCTGGATCTCGACAACGGACCGGCCCTGCCGTCCCTGCGCGACATTCAGGCCGCCGACTTCGCGGGCCTGACCCGCCGCTACGGCATCGAGGTCATCGCCGAGAAGTGCGAGAGCGAGCGCCAGATCGTCGACATCCTCGAACTGGACGTCTCCATGGGCCAGGGCCACCTGTTCGGCGAGCCCCGCGCCATCAAGGAAGCCGTGCTGGCCGAGACCGATCCGCCCGCCGAGTTCCTGCGCTCCACCCTGCGCAGCGCCGAACAGCGCCGCCGGTTCGGCTAGGATTCAATAGCGCGGATAGGGGCGGTAGTTGTCCCGCCAGTAGACCCGCTCGGTCCCATAGCGACGGTCGCGGTTGTAGCCGCCGAAGCCATAGCCGCAGGGATCGTCCTCCGCCGACAACTGGTTGCCCAGCAGGCCGCCCGCCAGCGCGCCGATGGCCGCGCCACGCTCGGGATTCTCCTTGTCGATCGCCGCCCCTGCCAGGGCGCCCAGGGCCGCGCCGCTGGCCCTCGCATAGTCCCGGTTCCGGGCATAGTCGCGCTCGCAGGCCGAGGCGTAGCCGTCGGTGGTGGCGCAGCCGGCTGCGGCGGCCCCCAAGGCGGTCAGGGCGGCGAGGATCATCAGGCGGCGCATGCGGCTCTCCCTCCGTAATCCCGTGTCGAACACACGGGCGTCGGGACTGTTCCGCTCAGCCCTCGCCGCGCAGCAGGCGCAGGAACCCCGCTTCGTCCTCGAACGCAGCCTTCACCGGCCAGGAGGTCACCCGCGTCCGCCATTCAGGGGGCAGACGGGACCAGTCCTTCTCGGTGGTCACCAGGGTCGCGCCGAACTGTTCCGCGCGGTCGGCGAGGAAGCGGAGATCCTCGGTCTTGAAGGCGGCGTGGTCGGGGAAGGGGGCGAACTCGGCCAGATCGGCGCCGGCGGCCGTCAGCGAGCGCTCGACCTTCCACGGCTTGGCGATGCCGGCGAAGCCGACCAGCGGTCCGGACGGCGGCGGACCGGCGGGCTGCAGCCGGGCGATGAAGACGGGCAGGGCGCCGAAGGTCTCCAGCAGTTCCGGATCGGGCTCGGCCAGATCGGACGGCATCAGGACGATCACGGCGTCGCCGCGGGCCAGACCGGCCTTCAGCGGCTCGCGCATCGGACCGGAGGGGAAGACCGAGCCGTCGCCGAAGGGCCATTCGTCGTCGCGGGTCTCGCCGTCCACCACGATCAGGCTGAGGGTCTTCTTCAGGGCCGGGTTCTGGTGTCCGTCATCCAACACGAGAGCCTTTGCGCCCGCGGCGGCGGCCGACTTGGCGCCGGCCACGCGGTCGCGGGCGATCCAGGCGGGGCTGTCCAGCGCGAGCATCAGCGGCTCGTCGCCCACTTCGGCGGCGGTGTGGAGGTTCAGGTCGACCCGGATCGGGCCTTCCAGCTTTCCACCGTAGCCGCGCGACAGGGCGTGGGCCTCGACGCCTGACAGCCGCAGCAGCCGCAGGACCTCGCGGGCGACCGGCGTCTTGCCCGATCCGCCGACGGTCAGATTGCCGACGGAGATGACCGGCACGCCCGGATCGACCGGCGTGGCGCGGGCGATGCGGTTGGCCGTCACTCCGGCCCAGATCCACGACAGCGGCTTGAGCAGCATCCGCGTCATGGCCGCATGCTTGCGGTCGCGCAGATACCACCATTTCGGCGTGCTCAGGCTCATCGCCGGCTCCGCTTCGGCGGCAGCAGGGGATGCATCGCCTCGATCAGCCGTTCCAGCCCGGACCCGGCCTCGGCGGCGGCGCGGCGGCCGCGGTCGCCCATGGCCTTGGCAGCCTTGTCGTCGGCCAGCAGGGGCGTGAGGGCGGCGGGCAGGTCCCAAGGCGCGGCCACGATCTGCAGGCCGCCGGCCTCGACCAGCGCCTCGGTGATGGCGGCCCAGTTGGTCATGTCCGGGCCGGTGACGGCCGGCTTGCCAAGCCGCGCGGGCTCCAGCGGGTTGTGGCCGCCGACCGGGGGCTTCTCCAGCGCCGCCGAGAAGCTGCCGCCCATGACCACCACGTCGGCCAGCCGCAGGAACAGGCCCATCTCGCCCAGGGTGTCGGCGACATAGAGGTCGGTGTCGTTGTCCGGCTGACGTCCCTGCGAGCGCAGGGCGAAGCGGTAGCCGTCGCGGGTCAGGGCGGCGGCGATGGCGGCGCTGCGCTCCGGATGGCGCGGGATCAGGATCAGGCACAGCCGGTCGGCCAGCTTGTCCAGGGCGCGGACGATGGCGATCTCCTCGCCGTCGTGGGTGCTGGCGGCCACGACCACGGGCCGGTCCCCGATGGCGGCGCTCAGCTTGGTGAAGGCCGCGCCGTCATGCGGCGGGGCCTCGCCCGCCAGCTTGAGGTTCACATGGCCGTCGATACGGGCGCCCAGGCTCTCCAGCCGGTCGGCGGAAACGCCGTCCTGCGGCAGGATCACGTCGAAGGCCGACAGGATCTCGCGCGCCGCCGCGGGGAAGCGCCGCCAGCCGGCGACGGTCTTCTCGGTGATCCGGGCGCTGGCCAGCACCAGCTTCACGCCCCGGCGGCGGGATTCGAGGATCAGGTTCGGCCAAAGCTCGCTTTCGACGAAGACGCCGACCACGGGTTTCCAGTGGGTCAGGAAGGCGTCGACCGCGCCCGGCGCGTCGACGGGGGCGAACTGATGGATCACGCCTTCGGGCAGACGGTGCGCCAGCAGGGCGGCCGAGGTCAGGGTGCCGGAGGTCACGAGCAGGTTCAGGTCCGGGCGCGTGGCGCGCAGCTTGGCGACCACGGGCAGCAGGGACAGGGTCTCGCCGACGCTGACGCCGTGCAGCCAGACCACCTCGCCGTCGGGACGGGGGACCCGGGTCAGGCCCAGGCGTTCATCGACGCGGACGGGGTCCTCCTTGCCCTTCTTCGCCCGA
>NZ_JAHFPF010000081.1:3083-12880 GCF_023259385.1 Brevundimonas sp.
TTCGCCCGACCGTCGAGCAGGCGGGGGGCCAGCGGCTCCAGCATCCGGGTCAGGAGCCGGTAGAGGATCAGGGCGGGGCTCACGTCAGACCCGCTTCAGGCCGGTGATGGCGTCGGCCTCGGCCTCGACGGCGTCCAGGCGCTCGGCCCAGGCGAAGGCGACATCGGCCACGTCGGCGCCTTCCGGATAGTCGGCCACGTCCCAGACGATGGCCCCCTTGCCGAAGGGCAGCGGCAGGACGGCCTTGTCCCAGCTGTTTAGACGGATGGCCGGATTGCAGGAGATGCCGATGAGCAGGGTCGGCGCCCCCGACAGCTTGGCCAGCAGGGGCAGGCCCTCGGCCATCTGCCGGGCCGGGCCGCGCGGACCGTCGGGGGTGACCGCCAAGGCGCCGACCTTCAGCTGGCGCAGGCCGTCACGCAGGGCCTGGGTGCCGCCCTTGGCGCGGTCCGCCTTGTCCTTGTTGGCGGACGAGCCGCGCACGGCGGGGATGCCCAGAAGCGCCATCGCCCGGGCGATGAACTGGCCGTCGGGCGACAGGGAAACCAGGCCCTTGACCGGTTGAGCGCGGTCCAGCGGCCAACTGGCGGGGCTCAGGCTGATGCGCGAATGCCAGAAGGCGCACAGCACGCCGCCGCCCTGTTTCCATATGGCCTCGGCCACGCCTTCGTTCTGGTGCGTCCAGCGGATGGTGGCGAAGCAGAACCGCATCCACCACGCCAGGGCCCAGGCGAAGAACGCCTGGACGACCGGGTTGCGCAGCGGCCTCATGAAACGCTCGCCACGGAGATCGGATCGCTGTCCAGGGATTGCTGTCGCGCCAGGCGGGCGTACAGGCCGCCCTTCTTCACCAGCGCCGCGTGGCTGCCGGTCTCGACCACCTTGCCTGCGTCGATGACATAGATGCGGTCGGCGTTGCGGACGGTCGACAGGCGGTGGGCGATCATCAGGGTGGCGCGGCCCTCCATCAGCCGCTCCAGCGCGACCTGCACCAGGGCCTCGCTCTCCGTGTCCAGCGCCGAGGTGGCCTCGTCCAGCAGCAGGATCGGCGCGTCCTTCAGGAAGGCGCGGGCGATGGCGATCCGCTGGCGCTGGCCGCCGGACAGGCGCAGGCCCGCCTCGCCGGCCCGGGTCAGATAACCCTCGGGCAGGGCGGTGATGAAGTCATGGGCGGCGGCCGAGGCGGCGGCGGCCTCGATCTCGTCCTGCGAGGCCCCGGGGCGGCCATAGGCGATGTTGGCGGCGATGGTGTCGTCAAACAGGAAGGGTTCCTGCGTGACCAGGGCGATGTGGGTGCGCAGGTCGTGCAGTTTGAGCTCGCGGATGTCGCGGCCGTTGATGGTCACGGCGCCCGATGTGACGTCGTAGAAGCGGGGCAGCAGCGACAGGATCGTCGACTTGCCGCCGCCGGACGGGCCGACCAGGGCCACGGTCTCGCCGGGCTTCACCGACAGGGAGACGTCCGACAGGGTCGGCGCGCCGCCGTCGGCCGCGGGGGCGTAGGCGAAGCTGACGTGGTCGAAGGCGACGGTGACCGGGTCGGTCTCCAGAGGCGCGGCGTCGGGCGCCTCGCGGATCTCCGGTTCGATGTCGAGCGAGGCGAACAGGCGACGGGCGGCGGTCAGGCCCTCGGCCATGACGGTCTGCAAGTTGGTGACCTGGCGCAGCGACTGGCCGGCGGACATCAGCAGGCCGATGTAGGCGGCGAACGCGCCGACGGTCATCTGGCCCTGACGCGCCTGCCAGCCGGCGTAGGCCATGACGGCGGCGACGATGACCATGGCGACGAGGTTGGAGAAGGGACCGGCGAAGGCGCGGCTGTCGGCGGACTTGATGACGTGGCGCTGGCGGCGGGCGACGACCTCGCCCACCCGGGCCTCCTCGGCGGCCTCGCGGTTCTCGATCTTGATCAGGCGAACGCCGTCCAGGTTCTCCATCAGGGCGGTGGAGAGGTTGGACGTCTCGACCATGGCGCCGGTCGTGGCCTTGCGCACCCGCTTGCCGAAACGGCGAATGACAAGGGCGATGACCGGCGCGCCCAGCAGGACGATCAGGGTCAGCCGCCAGTCGGTCCAGGCCATGTAGCCGATCACCGCGATCAGGGTCAGGGCGTGCTGGGTGTAGTTGACCACGCCGTTGGTGAAGGCCTCGCGCACCATGTTGGCGTCGAACAGCACCGAGGAGACGAAACCGCCCGAGTGCTGGCTGCGCAGGCGGGCCAGGTCGGCGCGGATCATGGCGCCGAACAGGCGCACCTGGATGTCACCGACGATGCCGTGACCCAGCCGGTTGACCAGAGCCGCCTGGCCCAGGGCCGCGATGGTCCAGATGACGCCCGCGCCGATGATGATCAGCGGAATGCTGACCAGCGCCTGTTCGGGCGGGATGGTGAAGACGCGCCAGATGGTGACCGGCTTGCCCAGGAACAGTCCGTCGACGGCGGGCTGCAGCAGTTGCAGGACGGTGGCGGCCATGACGCCGACGACGGCCGCGCAGAGGATGGACAGGAACAGCGGCGTCCGGTGGTGCGAAAGGTAGTCGCGCCAGATGCGCGCCAGCAGCGGGCGCAGCGGCTCTTTCTCGTCGGTCGCGGGGGCAGGCGTCGTCATCGGTCCGAGGTCGGACGACGGGGGGAGGAAGTCAAGCGGGGATGGCGTGACGCGGCCGCTCCGACCCTCTATCTCCCCTTGCATGCCTCGTTACGACCTCTCCACCGCCGCCGGCCGCTTCAGGGCGAAGTGGGACTATGTCTGGAAGGACCACGCCTTCCTGAGGCGGTGGTTCATGAACGCCCACTGGCTGGGGCCGGATCTGGTGCGGACGAACCAGCCGTCGCCGCGCCAGCTGGCCTGGTGGAAATCGCAGGGGATCAAGACGGTCATCAACCTGCGCGGGGCGCGGGACGAAGCCTATTACGCGCTGGAGAAGGACGCCTGCGAGCGGCTGGGCCTGACTCTGATCGACGCGCCGCTGGACAGCCGGGATCCGCCGCAGCCCGACCGCATCCGCCGGGCGAAGGGGCTGTTCGAGACGATCGAATATCCGGTGCTGATCCACTGCAAGTCGGGGGCGGACCGGGCCGGGATGATGGCGGTCTTCTATCGCCACTTCCATCTGGGCGAACCGATCTCGGAAGCGATCAAGCAGCTCGACAAGAAATACCTGCACCACCGCGAGGGGCTGACCGGGGTGCTGGACTACACGCTGGAGAAATACCTCAAGGAGGTCGAGCCCACGGGCGTCAGCTTCCTGGAGTGGATCGACAGCCCGGCCTATGATCCCAAGGCGATCCGGTCCGAGTTCAAGGGCCAGTGGTGGGGCACCCTGCTGACCGAGAAGCTGCTGCGGCGGGAGTAGGGCCTCAGCTCCAGGGGCCGCGCGGTCCTTGGGGGGACGGCGGAGGGCTTTCGCCGCGCTCCGAAGCCAGTTCGGCGTCGCGCCGCGCCTTGCGGTCGGCTTCCCAGTTCCTGAACCACCGCGTCCACCGCATCTCGCCGCGCAGGGACATGGTCCACAGCACCAACGCCATGAGCATGAAGACCAGGGCGCTGATTTCCTCAGCGCCGAGTGTGCGGCCGAACAGGGTCATGGGTGTTTGGTATCATCCGGCGACGCGGGCGTCACCGGGTCGTTCCAGGCGGTGTCGGACTCTCGCGGGGCGTTGCTGTTCGCATCCGGCTTGCGGCGCGTGACCCACACGACGATGCCGACGGCGATGGCGCCGAGCACCAGCACGATCAGAAGAGTGTTCACGGGCGATCCTCCGTCAACGTGACTGTCACGGACAGAGCGTTCGAGCGACGGCCCCGGTTCCCGTCAGGACCCGGGGGCGCGATCAGTGCTCGTGGGCGTCGCCGCGCGGATCGATCATCCGGTGGGCGTGCAGGATGAAGTAGCGCATGTGGGCGTTGTCGACCGTGGCCTGGGCCTTGGCCTTCCAGGCCTTGCGGGCTTCCTCGTAGTTCGGGAAGGCGCCGACGAATTCGACCTTGGACAGGTCGCGGAACACCGGGGCGTCCAGATGGCGCAGCTCGCCGCCGATGACGATGTGCAGCAGCTGGTTTTCGGTTTCGACGGTCATGTTCGTATCCCGGAGCAGGGCGTCTGTGGGGTTCACCGTCCCATTTGCAGGTTGAAATGACCTGAAAGAGGCGGATCAGCGCGGCGCGAGCGGAATAGGCGCTGTCCGCCGCACGATCAACGGGTGAAGGGCCGGGGCGGAGCAGATCAGGCTGGTTTGTCGCGGATCGGGCTGGTTGAAGCGCCACAGGCCGCCGTGATGGTCGCTGACCTTCGCCCCGGCTTCTTCCGCGATCAGGGCGCCGGCGCAGACGTCCCAGTCCCATTTGGGCGTCAGGGCGATGGCCGCGTCAAAGGCGCCCGCGGCGACCAGCGCCATGCGATAGGCCAGGGCGTTGCGCTTCTCGTAGCGCATGGCGGGCCAGGGCTCCGGCCAGTGCGGTCCCTCCATCAGCCGGGCGTCGGCCAGCACCGAGGCGTCGTCCAGGTCGGTGGTGTCCGACGCCGTGATCGTCCGCCCGTTCAGGGACGCGCCGCCGCCCAAGGTGGCGACGAAGGTCTCGTTCAGCATGGGGGCGTGAATGACCGCGGCGACCGGTCGGCCGTCCTCGACCACGGCGATGGGAATGCACCACCACGGCTTGTCCTTCATATAGGCCACGGTGCCGTCGATCGGATCGACCACGAAGATGCGCCGCTTCGACAGTCGCTCGGCGCTGTCGGCGGTCTCCTCGGACAGCCAGCCGTAGTCCGGACGGGCCGACAGCAGGCGGGCGCGCAGCAACTGGTCGACGGCCAGATCGGCCGAGGTGACGGGCGAACCGCCGGACTTGGACCAGATCTTCAGCCCCCGCTCGCGCTCGGACAGGGCCAGCTCGCCGGCGGCGAGGGCCGCGTCGCGGATCAGCTCGAGATCGGTGGCGAAATCCGTCATTTGCCCGCGATGGCGACGCCGTCGAACAGCAGGGACGGACTGTTGAAGCTGCTGCGGAACTCCAGGTCGGAGCCGGGGACCAGGCGCGCCCACAGGTCCTTCAGATTGCCCGCGACGGTGACTTCGCTGACCGGATAGGCGCGTCGCCCGTTCTCGAACCAGAAGCCCGATACCCCGGCGGACCAGTCGCCGGTGTTGCCGTTCAGCGAGGGGCCGAACATCGAGGTGATCAGCAGGCCGGTCCCCGCCTGGCCCATCAGGCCGTCAAGATCCTGCTCGCCCGGCTCCAGATGCAGGTTGTGGGTCGAGACGCCGGGCGGTCCGGCGAGGCCGCGCGAGGCGTGGCCGGTCGAGGCCAGGCCCAGCTGGGCCGCCGCGCTGCTGTTCAGCAGCCAGGTGGTCAGGACGCCGTCGTCGATGATGGATTGCCGGCTTACGGCCACGCCCTCGTCGTCGAACGGGGTCGAGCCGAGGCCGCGCGGGCGGAAGGGATCGTCGATCAGGCGGACGCCCTCGGGCAGGATCCGTTGGCCGAGCCGGTCCTTCAGGAAGGAGGTGCCGCGCGCGATGGAGGCGCCGGAAATGGCGCCCAGCAGGGGCGACAGCACCTGGGTCGCCACGCGGTTCTCGAAGATCACCGGGGCGGTGGTCGAGGCGATCTTGCGCGGACCGGTGCGTTCGACGGCCCGTTTGCCCGCATAGGCGCCGATGGAGTCGGCCGAGGGCAGGTCGGACAGGTGGCGGACGGCGCGGTGCTCTCCGCCCCGCTCCATGGCCCCGTCCTTCTCGGCGATGACACCGACGCCCAGCGAGAAGGCCGAGCCCTGATAGGCGCCGTCGAAGCCGTGCGAGGTGACCAGACGCCAGCGGCTGGACGAGGCGGCGGCGTGACCGCCCTCCGAACGGGCGACGCCCTCGACCGCCAGCGCGACGGCCTCGGCTTCGGCGGCGGCGGCTTCCAGATCGGCGGCGCTGCGCTCGGTCGGGTCGTAGAGGTCCAGATCGGGGAAGGGGCCCTTGGCGAGGCGATCCTGTGGGGCCAGTCCGGCGTAGGGGTCTTCCGGCGCGAGGCGGGCCATGGCCACGGCGCGCTCAACCAGCCGGGCGCGGGTCTTGTCCGACAGGTCCGAGGCCGAGACGGTCGCCTGACGCCTGCCGATGAAGACCCGCAGACCGAGGTCGCGGCTCTCCTCGCGCTCCACATCCTCCAGCGCGCCGTTGCGTACGCCGATGGATAGGGAGGCGCGCTCCGAGGACACCGCCTCGGCGGCGTCCGCCCCGGCCTTCAGGGCGGCGGCGACGAGGTCGGGCAGGATGTCGGAGGCGGCGGCGTCACGCGGGGAGGTCATGCCCCGATATGGCCGGGCCTCCGCCGGGGCGCAACCGCCGTCAGAAGACGGCGGCGAAGATCAGCAGCCCCGCCGAGGCCAGGAAGGGCAGGTAGGTCAGGATCATGCCGAACATGCGTCCGGCGGCGGGCTGCTTCTCCTGCGCCATGCCCCAGGCATGGAGCACCCGGCCGAGGAAGAATGAACCGCCCAGCACGTGCACGACAGGCGCGCTGTAGAAGACCGCCACCACGGCCAGCGAGACCAGCGCCACCGGGATGTATTCGATGGCGTTGCCGAACGCGCGGGTGGTCGTGGTCAGCTCGGCGTGGCCGCCGTCTCCGACCGAGACCTTGAGCTTGCGCCGTCCGGCGCTGATCCGCATCGACAGGAACAGGACGAACAGCAGCGAGAGGCCGGTCCAGAGCGCAACCGCCCGGAAGGCCTCGGTATGGAAGGCCAGCGCCTGTTCGATGCTCATGGAATCGCCCCTCAGTTCTCGCGCGCCACCGGATAGAGGCGGTAGTGGTCATCATAGAACGGGGTTCGTTCATAGAACCACTGCAAACGGGCGTCGCCGTTGGCGGCGAAGTCCGGCTCGGCGGCCAGCTTGGCCTCGAACTCGGCCTTCAGGGCCGGATCGGCGGCCATCATCCGCTCGGCCAGCGGGGCGATGGCGTAGCCCTCGATGTATTCGACGCGGCTCAGCACCTCGGGGAACAGGCCCCAGGCGAAGAAGCTTTCCGACGACTGCGGCTCCAGCAGCAGGACGACGATGTCGCCCAGCGGCTGGTCGGTCGGCACGCGCACCGAGCCGATCGGGAAGGTCCAGTCGCGGCGTTCGGGCGTGACCGAGGTCACGGTCACCGGAACATGGCCCTCGTTGGCGCGGGCGCCGACCTTCGGATCGTCGAGGCGCAGCATCTCCACCGGCACGGTGCGCGGCGCGGTCAGGGTCTCCATCGTCACGCCGTGGACGCGCAGGCGCTCGATGATGTCCGTCCGGTACGACGGCACCCAATAGGCTTCGGGCCGGCGCAGGGTCAGCGTCGGATGCGAGGTGTAGAACGGCAGCTGCCACAGCACGGGATCGGCCTGGCCCAGCCAACGGATTTCGCGGCGGCCCGACGCCGGGCTGTCGTAGGTCTCATAGGTGATGCCCTTGAACGGGCGGGTCACGGTCGGCTGGTCGTTCTGGACGAAGTTGGCGGGGATCTCGGCCGGACGCAGGGCGCTGTCGGCGGTGATCGCGGCGCGCAGGTCCCGGCCGTCGCTCGCCAGCAGCTTCAGGGCCTGTTCGAGGAAGACATAGGTGCCCAGCACGCGCTGTTCGTGCGGCTTCAGGCTATGGTTCTCGATCAGGATGGTCGGGACGTGGGCCGCCGAGCCCCAGCCGTTCGAGAAGCGCTCGCCCAGGCCGCCGTCCGACAGGCCGGCGCGCGGGTTCTGGTCGTCGATGCCGAAGACCAGTTCGCCGGGGATGTGGCCACGCGCCTTGAGCGCCGCGTTCATCGCCGGCTTGAAGGCGTTATCCAGCCACAGCGCCGTGGCGGGCGAACGGGAATAGACCCCGTCCTCGCCGTTGTAGCCGTAGGTGACGTCGTACTGGTAATCCATGCCGTCGGTGACGTGGATGTCGACGTACAGGTCGGGCCGGTACTTCACGATCAGGCCGCGCACCGCCCGCATCTCGGGCTGGTCCAGCTTCAGGTAGTCGCGGTTCAGGTTCTGGTTGGTCGCCGTGTTGCGCCAGCCCTGAATGCGCGGTCCCCGTTGGTTCGGGCGGCTGTAGGCGCTGGCCCGCTCGTGCCCATCGACCGACAGGATGGGGATCAGGATCAGGTTGACCCGGTCCAGCAGGTCGTCCTTGCCGTAGAAGACGATGTCGCGAAGCAGCATCATGCCCGCGTCCTTGCCGTCGATCTCGCCCGGATGGATGCCGGCCTGGGCCAGCAGCACCGGCTTGGACGGATCGAAGCGCGCGCCGTCCTTCGAGGCGATGACGGCGTAGATCGGCCGGCCTTCCGGCGAGACGCCGAACTGCTCGATGCGGATCAGGTCCGAGGCGGCGTCCAGGCGGTCGAACCAGGCGCGGGTGTCGGCGTAGGTCGGGCTGAAGTCATGGGCGGCGTCGGCCTCGAAGGCCGTGACCCACGGGTCCGAGGCGGCGCGCAGCAGGTCGCGGCTGGCGCCGTTCCACTCCGGCGCCGGCGGCAGGAAGGGTTGATCCCACGGCGCGGCGTTGGGGACAGACTGGGACATGGCGGGACTCGCGAACAGAAGGGCGGCTGCGATCAGAAGGGGGGTGCGCATGATGCTTCCTCGACCAAATGCTGAACGGCGGCAAGCGATCCGGGCGTCAGCCCGTCACGCCCAGCGCGGGCGACCAGGCGCCGCTGGACAGCAGGTGAATGGCGGACATCGACAGCGTCCACAGGCTGTAGGCCAGAACGATCAGCAGGGCGCCGATCACGGCCCGTCGCCACGGCGCGAAGGCGGCGACGGCGGTCGTGGTGAAGAAGATGCCGAAACCGACCCACAGCCGCGTCGTCGACAGGGCGGCGAAACCCTCGTTCGCGGCCATGAGGCCCAGGAACAGCAGGCCGACGATGAGGTTGGCGGTCATGATGCAGCCGAAGACCAGCCGCCGGGACTTCCAGAAATGCTCATCCAGATCGATCCGCTCGTGATGACCCTCGGCGGACACGCGGGGGAAGGTCATGCTGGCGGCGACGTAGAAGGTGGCGGCGATGATCAGGCCGGCGATCAGCAGGGCCTGGCTGAACGGCGCGCCGCGGAAGATGACCCAGGCCTGGTTCCAGAACGTCGCCACATCCAGCGCCACGAAGGTCGCCAGCAGCGGGGTCAGCCAGCCGAAGCGCACCCGTTCCCGCTCCTGCAGGATGCGGGCGAAGCCGCCGACCAGTTCGGCCACCGAGAGGCCCAGCAGCAGGCCGTAGAAGCTGAAGAAGAACTCGAAGGCGCTCATTTCGCGGGCGCCGTCGCCGAGGCGGCCGCCTCCCTGGCGTTCATGGCCTCAAGCATCTGTTCCGAGGAGTTGGGGAAGGCGGCCGAGGCGGCGCCCAGCACCAGATAGATGGCGATGTGGATCCCCGTCAGGGTCGCGAACGCCGCCTTGTTCCGGACGAAGGCGGCCGGGATCACCAGGGCGATGTAGGCGGTCAGGGTCACGGCGTAGTTGGCGATCAGCAAGGAGCCGGCGGGCGCCGCCAGCAGGATCGGCGCGGCGACGATGAGCGCGGCGATATTGGCGGCCGTGGTCAGCAGCAGGACGAGCTTCTTGTTGGCCCAGAAATGATCGTCCAGCGACAGGTCGTCCTCGATGGCGTGCGGGAAGACCAGCGACGCGGCGATGAAGTAGATCAGGGCGATGGCCAGGCCGACGATCAGCAGGCCGTAGCTGAACGGCAGGTCGCGGAAATTGGTCCAGGCGAAGTCCCAGAAGCTGGCGACATCGAGCCCGACGAACAAAGCCAGCAGCGGGGTCAGCCAGC
>NZ_JAHFPF010000322.1 GCF_023259385.1 Brevundimonas sp.
CCCTGTCCGACGTTTCGAGCGAACCCCTCCTGACCCAGGCGGGGGTCCTGATCATCGTCGGCCTGATCATGACGGTCGTCGTCTATGGCGCGGTCGGGCTGATCGTGAAGATGGACGACATCGGCCTGCACATGGCCGAGCGCCCGTCGCGCTTCAGCCGGACCGTCGGCCGCTGGCTGGTCAAGGGGATGCCGATCGTCATGTCGTCCCTGTCCGTGATCGGCACCGCCGCCATGCTGTGGGTCGGCGGCGGCATCCTGCTTCACGGAACGCACACCCTGGGGCTGGACTGGCCCGCCGTGCCGGTCGAGCAGCTGGCCCATACGGTCGCCCATGCGCTGGGCCCGATCGGCGCCCTCGCCGGCTGGCTGACCACGGCCCTGATCTCGGCGGTGATCGGGATCGTCGTCGGCGCCGTGATCGCGGTCGTGTTGCACCAGATCCTGAAGCTGAAGCCCGGCGCCGCCACGCACTAGCTTCTCCAAACACGCGAACGTTATCCATTCACCTTATTTGGGGTTGTACAGGCGCGTCGCCGTTTGCCCCAATGCGGACCTTCACCAAAGGAGGGTCTGCTATGAAGCTCATCAAGTCTCTGGCGCTCGCGGCGGCGGTCGCCGTCGCCGGTATCGCCGGCGCGGCCTCGGCCGTGCCCCCGGGGCTCATGTACCAGAAGACCTATTACAGCGACGCCACCCTGACGACGGTGGTGGGCATCCAGGTCGACCGGTGCGTCAACGGCAACGTCGGCTCCGGCCCGCTGGCCGGTTCGAAGTCGGACTTTGTCGTCGCGGAAGCCGTCGGCTCCTGCCCGGGCGGCTACTGGTAGGCCCGCGGGCGACCTCCCGCCGTCATCGACGGCGGGAGGTCCTTCTCCGGGATCAGAAGTATTCGGCGTCGGCCGGGCAGGTCGCCGCCAGACGGCGGGCGGTGATCGAGGCCGGCAGGTAGGGCGTGCCGCGCGCCAGCTGGGCCCCGCCGCGGAAGGTGAAGCTTTCCTGCGTATAGGTGCCGTTCAGGCGCACGTTCACCCGGCGGTTCTTGTGGTCGGTGCAGACGCCCTCGAAGCGCGCATTGCCGTTTCCGACCTGACGCACCGGATAGGTGCAGCGCCAGCGGCGCGTCGACAGGCCGCCGAAGAACCGGTTGATCTCGCTGGGGCGGACGCATTTCTGCTGGGTGTCGCGCGACCCCACCGCGCTGGTCGTATACTCCCAGTAGCCGGGCAGGACGGTGTCGCCGCCGGTCTGCGCCGCCATGGCCGCCTGCGGGGTCGCGGGCGCGGCCAGGAACAGGGCGCCGATGATCGCGGGCACGGCGACGGCGGCGGCTCGGGTCAGGACGGTCTTCATCTCGTGGCCCCTCAGGCGATTGGTCCGTTATGACTAGAAGGGATATATGGCCGGAATTGAACGGCGGCTGAACGGCCCCACGCCTTGACGCCCGGCAGACTCTTCCTCTATACGCCCCACCTCTCGCGCGGGATGTCATCCCGCGCGCACCTGTTTCATGCGTCTGCACGCTTCGCGGACGGCTCCGAAGGATAGTCAGATGTCGCGTCGTTGCGAACTCACCGGTATCGGCCCGATGGTCGGCCACAGCGTGAGCCACTCGAACATCAAGACCAAGCGCCGGTTCCTGCCGTCGCTGAAGGCGGTCAAGGTCAGCTCGGACGCCCTGGGCCAGACCTTCTCGCTGCGTATCTCGAACGCCGCCCTGCGCACCCTCGACTACAAGGGCGGCCTGGACGCCTTTATCGTCAAGGCTCGCGACGAGCAGCTGTCGATCGCCGCCCAGCGCATCAAGCGCCAGATCAAGGCCAAGCTGGCTGAACAAGCCGCCGCCGCCTGATCCGCGACGACCATCACGTTTGAAGGGGCCGGTGGAAACACCGGCCCTTTTGCTTTGCGCGAAAGGCGGCGCATCCTGCGCCCATGACCCGCGACGAGATGTTCGCCTACGCCCTGACCCAGCCGGGGGCCGAGGATTCGACCCTGCACGGCGGGCGTTGCGTGCGGGTGCGCGGCCACTGGATCGTCAACGAAGGGCGCGAGCCGGACGCCCTGGCCCTGGCGCTGGACCTCGGCACGGTGGACTTCCTCAAGGAGACCGAGCCAGGGACCTATTTCCAGACCCCGCACTATGAGGGTTGGCCGGCGGTGCTGGTGCGCTACGCCGCGGCCGACGAAGACCGGCTGCGCGAACAGATCGACAAGGCCTGGGCCCGGCGGGCGACCCGCGCCCAGCGCAAGGCGCGCGGACTGGAGGGCTGACGCCCGACCTTGGCGGTTGCGTGACGGTCGCCGCCCCGCCAGTCTGCCCGCCTGTTCGCCGGGGAGTCACGCCATGTCCGCATCCATCCGCCGCGCCGTCCTGCTGGGCGCCTCGCTTCTGGCCCTGACCGCCGCGCCCGCCCTGGCGCAGGACGCCGCCACGCCGGAGATCACCCGCGAATCCACCGACTTCACCCTGGGCACCGATCAGCCCCGCACGCCGGAACAGCTGGCCATGCGCATCGACCGGGCGGACCTGTCGATCAAGGTCATCCCCGACGACAAGGCCATCGACGCCGTCGCCCTGCTGGAGATCACCGCCACCGCCCCGCTGGAGGCCGTGGTGCTGGAGCTGGACACCCTGCTGACCGTCGCGTCGGTCCAGATCGACGGCGCCGAGGTCGGACCGGGCGGCTGGAGCAATCCGGAAGGTCGCATGACCATCCCCCTGCCCCGTCCCCTCGCCGAGGGCGGCAAGGTCGCGGTGCGCATCGCCTACGCCGGCGCGCCGCGCGTGGCCCCCAGCGCCCCATGGGACGGCGGCTTCGTCTGGGCCACGACCGTCGACGGCAAGCCGTGGATCGCCACCGCCGTCCAGCCCGAGGGCTGCGACATCTTCTGGCCCTGCATCGACAGCCCGCTGGCCGAACCCGGCCGGGTCGACCTGCACATCACCGTGCCCTCGGACCTTTCCGCCCCCTCCAACGGCCGCTTCATGGGCAAGCAGGATCACGGCGACGGCTGGACCACCTGGAACTGGTCGGCCGCCAATCCCAACACCTACGCCATCGCCCTGAACATCGGGCCGTATGAGGAGGTCACGACCGGCTACCGCAGCCGCTTCGGCAACACGATCCCGATGTCCTACTGGTACCTGCGCACGGACGACCCGGCCAAGGTGCAGGCCCTGTTCGCCGAGTTCACGCCGATGATGGACTTCTATGAAGCCACCGTCGGCCCCTTCCCCTTCGGCGACGAGAAGATGGGCGTGGTCGAGACCCCGCACCTGGGCATGGAGCACCAGACCATCAACGCCTACGGCAATGGCTACCGGCTGGACGGCAAGGGCTACGACTGGCTGCTGCACCACGAACT
>NZ_JAHFPF010000323.1 GCF_023259385.1 Brevundimonas sp.
CTGGGACGGGGGCCGACGGCGCGGGCGCTGGAGCGGTTCGGGGGGCGCACCGCCGACCGGCTGAAGCGGTTCGTCGGCGACAACGCCTTCTACGCCAGCTTCATGATCCGCAACGTGCCCTCGGCGCCCTTCATCGTGGTCAACATGGCCTTTGGGGCGACGCGAGCGAACTTCTGGGGCTTCCTGGCCGGATGCGCGCTCGGCGTCCTGCCCAAGACGGTGCTGGTCGCCTTCTTCGGCGGGGCGGTGGTGTCGGCGGTGTCGGGCGACGGAATCTGGACCTCGCTGATCCTGGCGGCGGTCGCGGTGGTCTGGCTGGGCCTGATGCTGGCGGTGCGCGAGTTCGTGAAACGGCGCGAGAAGGCGGCGGGCGTCGCGCGTTTCCCTGCTGTCCATCCCCGCAGGAGAGGCCCCCATGCTGAAGCTCTATTACTCGCCCGGCGCCTGCGCCATGGCCTCGCATATCGCGCTGGAGGAGGCCGGGGCCGACTATGAGCTGGTGAAGATCGACCTGCGCAGGGGCGAGCAGAAGACGCCGGAGTATCTGGCCGTGAACCCCGCGGGCGTGACGCCGGCCCTGGTCGCGGACGAGGGCGTGCTGACCGAGAACCTGGTCATCATGGGCTATGTCGCCCAGACCCATCCGGAGGCGAAGCTGGCGGCCAACGACTCGCCGTTCGAGTTCGGCCAGATGCAGTCCTTCAACGGCTTCCTGGCGTCCTCCCTTCATCCGGCCATCGGCCCGGTGCTGTTCGCCCACCCGCCGCTGGAGGGCGAGGCGAGGGCGGCGGCGCTGGCGAAGGCGCTGGCCCGCTACGACCTGGTCGAACACCATCTGCTGAAGGGGCCGTGGGCGATGGGCGAGGCCTATACGGTGGCCGACGGCTATCTGTCGGTGTTCACCCGCTGGCTGAGGCTGAACGACCTTCTGGACAAGGAGCGTTTCCCCAAGCTGAACGCCCATCTGAACCTGGTGCAGGCGCGTCCGGCGGTGGCGAAGGTGCTGCATATGGAGGGGTTGCACCCGGCCTGAGCGGACGGCGCGCCGACCTTGCCTGACACTATCGTGAACGGCCTGTCCCCCTTCCGGGACCATGCAGCGTTCACGGGGCTTGTATTCGCCTCCGCACACGGGCAAACGAGCCCTCGGTCGGTCCGGCGAAGACGATCAGGAGGCGGCGCGTATGGGGATATGCGAAGCCGGGGCGTCGCCGAAACGGATCAAGTCAGACGCACGCCCTTAAGGCCCGAACGAACGGTATCCCAGGCCCATGTTCTCCCACGTATTCGGCACGATTTCGAACGACATCGCCATCGATCTCGGCACCGCCAACACCCTGATTTACATGAAGGGCAAGGGCATCGTTCTGAACGAGCCATCGGTCGTCGCGCTGCGGAATGTCGGTGGACGGAAGATCGTCCACGCCGTGGGCATCGAGGCCAAGCAGATGCTGGGCCGCACCCCCGGTCACATGGAGGCGATCCGCCCCATGCGCGACGGCGTCATCGCCGACTTCGAAGTCGCCGAAGAGATGATCAAGCACTTCATCCGCAAGGTTCATAACCGCCGCGGCTTCGTGAACCCGAAGATCATCGTCTGCGTGCCCTCGGGCGCCACGGCCGTCGAGCGTCGCGCCATCAACGATTCCTGCCTGAACGCCGGCGCCCGCCGCGTGGGCCTGATCGACGAGCCGATGGCCGCCGCCATCGGCGCCGGCCTGCCGATCCACGAGCCGACCGGCTCGATGGTCGTCGACATCGGCGGCGGCACCACCGAAGTGGCCGTGCTGTCGCTGTCGGGCATCGTCTATTCGCGTTCGGTCCGCGTCGGCGGCGACAAGATGGACGAGGCCATCATCTCGTACATGCGCCGCAACCATAACCTGCTGATCGGCGAGACCACCGCCGAGCGCATCAAGAAGGACATCGGCACCGCCCGGATCCCGGCCGACGGCGAAGGCCTGTCGATCGACGTGAAGGGCCGCGACCTGATGCAGGGCGTGCCGCGCGAGGTCCGCATCTCGGAACGTCAGGCCGCCGAAGCGCTGGCCGAGCCGGTGTCGCAGATCGTGGAGGCCGTGAAGGTCGCCCTGGAAGCCACCCCGCCGGAACTGGCCGCCGACATCGCCGACAAGGGCATCATGCTGACCGGCGGCGGCGCCCTGCTGCGCGGACTGGACGCTGAAATCCGCGACCACACGGGCCTGCCGGTCTCGGTCGCCGACGATCCGCTGTCGTGCGTGGCCATCGGCTGCGGTCGCGTTCTGGAGCATCCCCGTTGGATGAAGGGCGTGCTCGACTCGGCCCTCTAAGGCCAAGTTCCAGAGAATGCCTCAAATCCCTGTCATCACAGGGATTACGCCGGTTCCCAACTGGCCCGGATTTTGCGATAGGCTCGGCACATCGGCTGGGGGAGTCCCGCTGATTCCCTTTTTTGAGGAAGGCGCGCCGTGGCGTTTCGCGACGGACCGTTCGAGAACATCAAGGTGCCGCTGGTTGCGACCGCGGCGGTCGCTGTCGCGGCCGCGGCGATCTGCGCCGGCCTGCTGCTGGTCAGCGACGGACGGGCGCAGGCCTCGCCCTACCAGCCGGCCCGCGCCGGGGTGGAGACCGTGGCCGGTCCGGTCGGCGGCGTCTTCGCCGCCCCGGTCCGCTGGTTCGGCCAGGCCAGCGACTACATCGGCGGCTATTTCTTCGCGGTCTCCGAGAACCGCCGCCTGAAGCGCGAACTGGCCGAACTGGAGCCGTGGCGCGACCAGGCGATCGCCCTGAAGAACATCAACGGCCGCTACGAGGCCATGCTGGGCCTGCGGCCCGAGCCTGACGTGCCGATGCGCACGGCCCGCTCCGTGTCCGACTCGCGCGGCCCCTTCTCCAACGCCCGCCTGCTGGACATCGGTTCGGGCCGCGGCGTGAAGGTCGGCAATCCGGTGATCAACGAGCACGGCCTCATCGGCCGCATCGTCGGGGCGTCCGACAACGTCAGCCGCATGGTGCTGCTCACCGACGTGGCCAGCCGCACGCCGGTCCTGGTCGACCGCACCGACGCCCGCGCGATCCTGACCGGCGACGGCTCGGGCAATCCGCGCCTGGAGTTCGTGCGCGGCGTGGGCTCGGTTCAGGCCGGCGACCGGATCCTGACCTCGGGCGACGGCGGCGGCTTCCCGCGCGGCGTGCCGATCGGCGTCGCGGCCAAGGGAATCGACGGCTCGTGGCGGGTCAAGCTGTTCAGCGACCGCGGGGCCATCGACTATGTGAAGATCCTGCTGTTCGAGGACTTCGGCCAGCTGGTCGGCTCCAATGACCTGAACGCCCCGCCGCTGGCGGCGCTGGACACCCTGCCGGAAGCGACCGGCGCCC
>NZ_JAHFPF010000324.1 GCF_023259385.1 Brevundimonas sp.
CTGCTGCTGATCTTCGCCTGCGGCGCCATCGCCTTCGAGGCCGTGCGCCGCCTGGCCGAACCGGCCCCGGTCGGCTCGGTCACCATCATGATCGTGGCGGGCATCGGCTTCGTGATCAACCTGGGCACCGCCCTGCTGTTCATGAAGGACCAGCACAAGGACCTGAACGTCCGCGGCGCCTATCTGCACATGATGGCCGACGCGGCGGTCTCCATCGGCGTGGTCATCGCCGGGGGCGTCATCCTGCTGACCGGCTGGTCGATCGTGGATCCCCTGGTCAGCACCGCCATCGTGGTGGTGATCCTGCTCGGCACCTGGGGCCTGCTTAAGGACTCGGTGAACCTGGCGCTGGACGCCGCGCCGCGGAACGTCGATGTCGAGGCCGTTCGGGCCGCCTTCCTGGCCCTGCCCGGCGTCCGCGCCGTGCACGACCTGCACATCTGGGGGCTGTCGACCACCGACACCGCCCTGACCGCCCATCTGGTCCACGAGCGCGCCGACGCCGACGCCCTGCTGGCGGAGGCCCAGACCCTGGCCCGCGCCCGCTTCCAGATCGGCCACACCACGCTTCAGCTGGAAAGCGGGGCCCTGCCGGACTGTCCGGACTGCTGAGCGACCGCGGATCAGTCCGCGGTATCAAGCCTCAGGTCGATGCGGCGCTGATGCCGGAAGCGCTCTAGGTCTTCGGGCTCCCGCACCGCGACGCGTACATAGTCCTCGAGCATCTCGCCCCAGGTCGCGATGAACTCGCGCTGCATCTGCCGATTCCGGGCCACGTAGAGACGCCACTCGAAAAGGCCCCATAGGACCACCGCGACGGTGAGCCCGGTCGCCAGCGAACTGCCCGCGACCAGCGTCAGCAGGGGAACGGTCACGACGGGAAACACGGCGCCGTCGGGCGGCCGGAGAAATTTCTTGATCTTCCACGGCTGCAGATCCCACGCATCCTTCAAACCCATGGTCAGGGCCTCCGCCATCGCGGCTTCGCGCTGAGGGCGACCGGGTTCGGTGGCCAGGATGCGGGCGTGCGCCCAGGCGCCCCGCCTGAGCCGATCCATGGGGGCGTCCAGATAGTCCCGGAACAGGCCGGGCGGCAGCCACCCCAGCCCCAGGCTCAACTGGAAATGCAGGGGAAAGATCGAAGCCAGTCCCATGAAGACGCCCTCGCCCCGCGCGACGGTGGGCGCGTGCGCCCACCGTCCCTGGCCCGGCCAGTCGTTCGCCATGGCCCGGGGCAGATCATAGGCGACATGGAGGTATGCCCCGGCGGCCAGCCGCAGCAGGGGCGTGTTCAGACGCAGCCAGATCGCCCGGTATCCCGCCAGCTGCCCACTGTCGTTCCAGCGCTGTCGCTCTTCCAGGAACGTCACGACGAGCCGCTCCAGCCACGTCCGGTCGTCGCCGGCGAGGGTGGCCGCCCTACTACGAATGTCCGCCGTCACGGCCCGGTAGACCTTGTCGAAGGGACGAAAATAGCTTGGAGGAAGTCTCATCGGGGCGGGCCTGCAGGGTTCACGGCGAAGCTTCACCACCTTCTCCCGTCTTCGCAAGGCGAAAATCCCCCTGAAGTTGCATCGACCGGCAAGTGGCCAGCCCCCTTCCCTTCCGGCGCCCCAACCGCCATCTAGCGGCCCATGACCGACACCGCTTCCGCCGCAAACGCCAAGATCCCCGTCACCGTCCTCACCGGCTATCTCGGCGCCGGCAAGACCACCCTGCTGAACCGGATCCTCACCGAGGACCACGGCAAGCGCTACGCCGTCATCGTCAACGAGTTCGGCGAGATCGGCATCGACAACGACCTGGTGGTCGGCGCCGACGAGGACGTGTTCGAGATGAACAACGGCTGCGTCTGCTGCACGGTGCGCGGCGACCTGATCCGCGTCGTCGCCGGCCTGATGAAGCGCCAGCGCCCGGGCAAGCCCGCCTTCGACGCCATCATCGTCGAGACCACCGGCCTGGCCGACCCCGGCCCGGTGGCCCAGACCTTCTTCGTCGACGAGGAGGTCAAGGCCAAGACCCAGCTGGACAGCGTCACCGCCCTGGTCGACGCCAAGCACGTGATGGCGCGCCTGGACGACTCCAAGGAGGCCCGTGAGCAGGTCGCCTTCGCCGACCGCATCATCCTGAACAAGGTCGACCTGGTCACCACCGAGGAACTCAACGAAGTCGAGCGCCGCCTGCGCGCGCTCAACCCCCTGGCCCCCATCACCCGCACCGAGCGGGCCAATGTGCCGCTGGACCAGGTGCTGGGCGTGCACGGTTTCGACCTGGACCGGGTCACCGAGGTGCGTCCCGACTTCGTCAATCCGCCGCACGGCGCGGACGGCCATGTGCACGACGACCACTGCGGTCATGACCACGACCACGATCATCACGACCATGATCACCATCATCATGATCACGGGAACGACCACGGTCCGCGCGGCCACGCGCACGAGGACGACATCAAGGGCATCGCCCTGTCGCTGGACCGTCCTATGGACGGCCAGAAATTCACCGCCTGGCTGGACAAGCTGCTGGGCGAGCAGGGCCAGAACATCCTGCGGGCCAAGGGCATCATCGAGGTGGCCGGCGAGGACCGCCGCCTGGTCTTCCAGGCCGTGCACATGATCCTGGAAGGCGACCTGCAGAAGCCGTGGGGCGACAAGGAACGCCGCTGGTCGCGCGCCGTCTTCATCGGCCGCGATCTGGACGAGGCGGCGCTGAAGGCCGGGTTCGAGGCGTGCGCGGCTTGATCGCACCCGAGCCCAGGACCGCGCTGATCGTCGGCGCGTCGCTGAACCGCTTCCTCCGCTGGAACGGCGAGGCGCTGCCCTGGTGAACCCGCCCCACGCCCCGCATCGCGAAGCCGTGCTGCATTACGGCACCCCCGACTTCGACGTGGTTCAGCCCGGCGACTTCGTGCGCTGCGCGGTGTCCGGCGCGACCATCCCGCTGGACGCCCTGACCTATTGGAACGTGGCGCTGCAGGAGGCATACGCCTCGGCGGAGTTCATGACCCGCCGGTGGGTCGAGACCCACAAGGCCGAGACATGACCCTCTTCCAGTTCGATGCCCAGCCCACCGCCGCCCTGTTCGAGAAGGACGGCGCGGTCTTCGCCCTGGGCGACGGCGCGGTGCGGTTCGAGGACGGCGCCTTCAGCATCGCCCACGACGGCGCGATCCTGTGCGCCTGCGCCCACCCGTCGGGCGAGGGCGTCCTGACCGGGGGCGACGACGGCCGGGTGATCTGGCACCGCAAGGGCGAGGCCGGCCTGCTGGCCACCGCCAAGGGCGCGTGGATCGATTCCATCGCCGCCTCGGCCGAAAGCGGGCTGATCGCCTTCTCGGCGGGCAAGACCCTGTCG
>NZ_JAHFPF010000082.1 GCF_023259385.1 Brevundimonas sp.
ATCGGCCATTTGCACATGTGGGCGCCCAGGGTCATGACCGTGGCCGTGCCGGGCAGGTCGGGGATCGGCGCCGGGGTCGGGGCGACCGGAACCGCGGCGCGCGGCTGGGCGGCCTCGATACGGCGCGGGGCCGACGGCGCCTGGGTCGGTTGCGCGGCGGGGCGCGGACGCGACGGGCGGAAGGTGGCGCGGGCCGGTTGCGACGGCGCGGCGCGGCCCGACAGGCCCAGACGGTGCACCTTGCCGATCACGGCGTTGCGGGTCACGCCGCCGCCCAGTTGCTTGGCGATCTGACTGGCCGACTGGCCTTCCAGCCACAGCTTCTTCAGTGCGCCGACGCGGTCTTCGGTCCAGCCTGCGGTCATGATCGCCTCCGGGGATTCAACATATGGGGTCGAACCGCCCCCTCGGGGGTCCTGACCTACTCCTAATCGTAAACCACCTGTTAAAAGGCGCAATATGTGGGAATTGGTCCGTCCACAGGAACCACATCTAGTATGGTTAAGGCGGGGCGCCTTGCGCGGTCTCATGGCTGGGACCGTGCGGGGAAGTGATGAGTGGCTAGTGATTAGTGGTTCGCTGCCGCCAGTAGGGGCGTCTGACCGTGAGGCGCCGCGGCAGGCCCTCAGACATCCACTAATCACTCGCCACTCATCACTTCCCATCCGCGCTGCCCCTTGCGCAGCTGCGCTTCCCGCCGCATCTGCGCCCCATGACCGATCTCGCCTCCACGCGCCCGCCCGGGCTCCCGCAGCCGCGCCGCTACAACGGCGTCAACTGGGAAGGGGTGAAGACCCTGTATCTCAAGGAGGTTCGTCGCTTCTGGAAGGTCGGAGCCCAGACCGTGGCCGCGCCTGTGGTCACGACCCTGCTCTACATGCTGGTCTTCGTGGTGGCGCTGAAGGGATCGCGCCCGCCGATCGACGGCACGCCCTTCGCCGAGTTCGTCGCCCCCGGCCTGATCATGATGGCGATCCTGAACAACGCCTTCGCCAACGCCTCGTCCAGCCTGATCCAGGCCAAGATCATGGGCACGGCGACCGACTTCCTCACCCCGCCGCTCAGCCCGCTGGAGCTGACCATCGGCTTCTCGCTGGGCGCCGCGACGCGCGGCATCGCCGTGGGCCTGGTGACCGCCATCTGCGTGCTGCCGTTCGCGAAGCTGGGCGTCACCAACCTCTTCGCCATCCTGTGGTTCGGCCTGACCGCTTCTCTGCTGATGGGCATGCTGGGCGTCTTCGCCGGCCTGTGGGCCGAGAAATTCGATCAGCTGGCGGCGGTCCAGAACTTCCTGATCATGCCGATGACCTTCCTGTCCGGCACCTTCTACCTGGTCGACAACCTGCCCGAGCCGTTCGCCACCATCAGCCACTGGAACCCGATCTTCTACATGATCGACGGTTTCCGCTTCGGCTTCATCGGCCACGCCGAGGGCAACCTCTGGATCGGGGTCGCGATGAGCGCGGTGCTGACCCTGATCATGTCGTACGCCTGCTGGCGCGTGTTCAAGTCGGGCTGGCGTCTGAAGAGCTGAGCCCTGGACCATTGGAGCGAAATCTGAGCCGAGTTGGACTGCGTCCAAGTCAACCGATTTCGCTCTAGGGCGCGGCGGCGCTCAGGCTGAAATCCGCGCCGCGCATCCGGTTGGCGCAGACCACGTCCGGCGCCGCGTCCGGATCACGGAAGAAGGCGACCGCCATCATGCCGCCGCAGCGGTTGAAGCTGGCGCCGTGGCTCAGGCCGGGCATCAACACGAAGGTCGCCTTGGGCATTTGCGCCAACAGCCGTCGGCCCCAGTCCGGCGGGGTGCTCGGATCGAACTCGCCGGCGAAGATCAGTGTCGGGATGTCGGACGTCACCGGCGTATTCTCGATCGCTTCGGCCGGCGCGACGTTCCAGGCCCGGCACATGGCGACCGAGGCGGCGCGGGAATCGGCGCCGCCCAGCCCCCGGTCGGCGGCGACCTGGGCCTCGATCCGCTCGGGCGCCTCGAACGGCGCCTCTTCCGAGCACCAGACCGACAGCCGCAGGCCCCAGGTGAAGCCGGAGGGGCCCTGGGCGCGAGCGACCCATCCGGCCAGTTCCTCCGGCCGCCCGTCGGCGGCTGATCCGACCGCGCGGGGGATCAGGGGGATCAGACGGGGATCCTGCAACGCCAGACCCACGCCCGTCACCGCATCGATCTCGCCGCGCGCGACAAGGGCGCGGAAATCCTCGCGGGCGTCGGGCCAGGCGGCGCTGCAGGCGGGATCGACCGCGCAGTTGTCGAAGACCGCGTTCAGGCTGCGCCAGGTGTTGGCCGTCGCGGCCTCGTCGTAGCCGACTTCGGGCGGCAGGACGGAGTCCAGCACCATTGCGCGGACCGAGCTCGGATGCCGCCGCGCGACCGTCAGCGCCAGCCGTGTGCCGTAGGACAGGGCGTAGAGATTGACCCTGTCGTAGCCCAGGGCGACCCGCAGGGCCTCTATGTCGTCCGCGGCCTCCGCCGAATTGTAGCCGTTCAGGTCGGCGCCGCCCGCGACCAGCGTTGCCCGGCAGGCCGTGGCCGCCGCCGTCAGCCGGGCGTCGGCCTCTACGCCGCGGAGACGTTCGGCGGTGATCACGCCCTTCAGCGCATTGATCTGCGGGCACTCCAGCGCGGGTTGGGCCAGCTTGGCCCCGCGCGGCTCCAGAACCACCTGGTCGCGCAGTTCCAGGAAAGGATTGCTCCGCCCCGACCGCTGGCCCGACAGCGCGCTGTTGCCGGGCCCGCCGGTGAGGAAGATCACCGGATCGTTGGCGGGCGTCTCGGCGCGGCTGCGGAAGATCAGAACGGGCAGGCGGATCATCCGGCTGTCGGCCCGCCCGCGGTTCTCGGGCACGACCAGCACACCGCAGTCGATGCGCTCGTCGGGCGCCACCTCGACCGCGCAGGGGGCGGGCTCGAAGCGCGGCGCCGCCGTCTGGGCATGGGCGACGGCCGGGATGGCGGCGAGGGCCAGTCCGAGGGCGATCAGTTCCGTTTTCAAGGTGGTCGTCTCCGCTCCAGCCGGCGCTACCGTTTCCGCCCGGAGGCCCGGCGGCAACTTAAGGATCGGTAAGGCGCGGCGCGGCTCCGCGTGGTGTTGACTAACCCCGGCGCGCGTCCGACAAGGCCAGACCCTTTTTACCGGCTCCGTCGCGCCTCGCGACGGGGCCGTATCGCTTTTGGAGGTCCAGTCCCGTGTCCCAAGAACATCTGATGGGTGTCTACAACCGCGCGCCGCTGGAGGTGGAGCGTGGTCTGGGCGCGCGTCTGTGGTCCACGGACGGCACGGAATACCTGGACTGCGTCGCCGGCATCTCGACCAACGGCCTTGGCCACGCCCACCCCAAGCTGGTCGCCGCGGTGACCGAACAGGCCGGCAAGCTGTGGCACGTTTCCAACATCTTCCGCATCCCGGGCCAGGAGGCCCTGGCCGATGACCTGTGCGCCAAGTCGTTCGCCGACGTGGTCTTCTTCACCAACTCGGGCACCGAGGCGGTCGAGTGCGCGCTGAAGACGGCGCGCAAGCATCACGTCGCCAACGGAAATCCCGAGCGGATCGACATCTACGGCTTCGACGGCTCGTTCCACGGCCGCACCTACGGCGCGATCAACGCCGCCGCCAACCCGTCCTACACCGAAGGCTTCGGCCCGAAGATGGAGGGCTTCCACCAGCTGGTGTGGGGCGACAAGGACGCGCTGAAGGCGGCGTTCGAGAACCCGACCACGGCTGCGATCATCCTGGAGCCGGTGCAGGGCGAGGGCGGCTGCCGTTCGACCCCGGACGAGGACCTGCGCTGGATGCGCGAGATGGCCGACGCCAACGGCGTGCTGATCATCTTCGACGAGGTCCAGTGCGGCATGGGCCGGACCGGCAAGCTGTGGGCCCATGAATGGGCCGGCATGACTCCGGACATCATGGCCATCGCCAAGGCCCTGGGCGGCGGCTTCCCCATCGGCGCCTGCCTGGCCACGGCCAATGCCGCCAAGGGCATGACGGTGGGCGTGCACGGCTCGACCTTCGGCGGCAACCCGCTGGCCATGGCCGTCGGCCAGGCGGCTTTCGGCGAACTGTCCAAGCCCGAGACCCTGGCCCACGTCAACGAGATCGCCGGCTATCTGAAGCAGCAGCTGCACGGCCTGAAGGAGCGCTTCCCGGACGTCATCGTCGATGTGCGCGGCAAGGGTCTGCTGATCGGCGTCAAACTGGTCCCCAACAACCGCGAATTCATGGGCTGGGCTCGTGACGAACAGCACCTGCTGGTCGCCGGCGGCGGCGACAACTGCGTGCGCATCCTGCCGCCGCTGGTGTTGACCCTCGAAGAGGCCCGCGAGGCCGTCGAACGCTTCGAGAAGACCTGCGAGTTCGCGCGGACCAAGCTGGCCTGAGGCCCTGACAGATCTGGAGGGGCCGATGGTCCGTCACTTCCTCGACATCTATCGGCTTGAAGCCGACGAACTGCGCGCCATCTTGGATGACGCCCACGCCCGCAAACAGGCCCGCAAGGGCTGGCCGCAGGGCAAGGTCGACGCCGACGCGCCGGCCAGGGACCGCGTCCTGGCCATGGTGTTCGAGAAGAACTCGACCCGCACCCGCTTCAGCTTCGACGCCGCCATCCGCCAGCTGGGCGGCTCCGGCATCATCGCCAACGCCGGCGACATGCAGCTGGGCCGCGGCGAACCGGTCGAGGACACGGCCAAGGTGCTGTCGCGCATGGTCGACGCGGTGATGATCCGCGCCAACAGCCATGAAGACGTGGAGCGGTTCGCCCGCGTCGCGACCGTGCCGGTGATCAACGGTCTGACCGACCGCTCGCACCCCTGCCAGATCCTGGCCGACCTGCTGACCATCGAGGAGCATCTCGGGTCGGTGGAGGGCAAGACGATCGCCTGGGTCGGCGACGGCAACAACGTCTGCCACAGCTTCATGCACGCGGCGCCGAAGTTCGGCTTCCGCCTGCAGGTCGCCTGTCCGGCCGAGTACCATCCGGACCTGCACGACCTCGCCCGCGGCGGCGACAACGTCCTGCTGACCTCGGATCCGCGCGAAGCCGTATCCGGCGCCGACGTGGTGGTCACCGACACCTGGGTGTCGATGGGCGATCAGGATTACGAGGCCCGTCTGGAAGCCTTCGACGGCTACGGCGTCGACGACGCCCTGATGAGCCTGGCCCAACCGGACGCGGTCTTCCTGCACTGCCTTCCCGCCCACCGCGGGGAAGAGGTGACGGACTCGGTCATCGACGGTCCGAAGTCGCTGGTCTGGGACGAGGCCGAGAACCGCATCCACGCCCAGAAGGCCGTGCTGGCCTGGTGTTTCGCGCAATAGGGTCGAGGGCTGAGGGTCGAGGGCCGAGACAATCTTCCCTCGACCCTCGCCCCCCGAATCTCATGCCTACTGCAGGTTCACGTCCGCCACGCCGCCCGCGTCGGGAAGGGTCTTGGTGATGTTGGCCTTGGCGACCTCGTAGGCGAATTTGAAGAAGCCGCCCTCGTTGACCCAGACCCGGCCGTCGTCGGCGTCGAAGCGCAGGAGGGTCAGGTGCGGATCGTCCTTGCCCTGCGGATACCAGGCCGCCAGCACCGGGTTCCAGTAGCGGTTGATGATCTCGCGGTCCTGGCCGTGCACCGACAGTTCACCGTGGATGCAGGCCCAGACGTTCTGGTCCTTGGAGCCATAGTGGAACATCGCGCTCTGTCCGCCCGGGAGGCCCGCGTCCTTGGCCAGATCTGTGTCGTCGCGGGTGAAGAACCAGATCGTGCCGGTCTCCTCCTCGCGGAAGGCGGTCATAGGCTGGGCGTGATAGCCCGGCTGGTCCAAGCCCAGCAGACCGGTATTGGACTTCTTCAGGCTGTCCCAGAAATGCTGTTCGGCCTGGTCGGCGGTGAGGGTCTTGTCGCTCATGCGGGTCTCTCCTGATCTCGGGGTTCGGATCAGGAAGGCGCATGGGTGGGGCGGGGTTCCCGGCTCAGTACGTCCGCTGCGGCACGCCCAGCAGGGCCCCGATGTGGATCAGCAGGACGAAGGTCGCTGCGCCGCCCATCACCATGATGAATCGCCACGGCGCCATCCGCACGCTCTGGGTCGGATCCCACGGGCGCGCCCCTCGCCAGCCGGCGAAGACGGTGATCGCCAGGGTGACGGCGGTCAGGGCCAGGGTGGAGGTCATGTCCATCCGCGCCACGTGGACCGCCGGACGCGCCCGCGCAAGGGTTCGAGTCCTTGCCGGGAGGTTAATCTTCACCGTCCGTTAACCACGTTGACGCCATCTATCCGGTGGGTGTGCGGGCTTTCCACAGGAAGATGGCGGAACCCCTACATCTTGGGGTTAACCACACGTTTACACCCCTGATCTGGCGCACTAGCGTCCAGCCAAAGGTCGGGAGTCGAATCAGTGAGCGCAGCCGCGCCGTGGAGCGTGAAGGGGATAGACCCCAAGGCTCGCGAGATCGCCAAGGACCTCGCGCGCCGCTCCGGCATGACGCTCGGCGAGTGGCTGAATTCGATGATCATGGAGGATGGTGACGAGGACGAGGGCTACACGCCCCTGCCGCGCCGTCCCCACGCCGCCGAAATCTTCGACCGTCGCGGCCGCAGCCGCCGGCTGGACGACGCCTATGCGGGTGATGATGTCGGTCATCGCCTCAGCGCCTCGGTCGACGCCATCGCCGCCCGCCTCGAAGCCGCCGAGCGCCGCTCGACCGTCGCGATCCAGGGCGTCGACCAGGCCGTCGCCGGTCTGGTGCGCCGTCTCGAGGCCGCCGATCAGGACGGCCGCCAGTACGGCCGGCGCATCGACGATATCTCCGAGGAGCTGCGCGAGGGCCACCGTCGCCTGCGCAAGTTCGAACAGGAAGTCGGTCCCAAGACCGCCGAGACCTTCGGCAAGATCGAGACCGGCATCGGCGCGCTCGCGGGCCGCCTGTACGACATCGAGGAACGCCAGCGCTCCGGCGTCAACGAGCTGCGCCAGCGCATGGACGCGGTCGAGAAGCTGGCCGGTCCCGGCGCCGGTTCGGACCTGCTGGCCCAGGTCGGCGCCCGGCTGGACCAGGCCCAGGCCCGCACGACCGAGGCTCTGCGCGGCCTCGAACGTTCCTTCGCCCATCTGGACCAGCGGCTGCGCGCCGCCGAGGGCCGGGTCGAGCCCGAGGGCGTCCGCGAGGCCGCCCGCTTCGAGAAGCTGGCCGAGACCCTGAGCCGTCAGGTCGAGTCCAACCGCACCGAGATGATGCGCCGCCTCGACACCGCCGAGGCCGACAACCGCATGGACCGCATCGAGCGGGCCGTGATGGCGCTGGGCGAACAGCTCAAGACTTCCGAGACCCGTTCCGCCGGCGCGGTCGAGGCCATGGGCCGCGAGGTCCTGCGCATCGCCGAGAACCTGAACGGCCGTGTGGCCAAGATCGAACACGGCGCTGACGCCCGCTTCGAGAAGCTGGGCGAGACCCTGAGCCGCAAGGTCGAGGGCGACATGGGCCGTCTGGCCCAGGGTCTGGAACAACGCCTCACCGCCGCCGACGACCGTCACGCCCTGGCGCTGGAGAAGCTGGGCGGCGAGATCACCCGCATCTCGGACCGCCTGAGCGAACGCATCGCCCAGTCCGAGCGCCGGTCGCAGCAGGCGCTGGAAGACATCAGCCGCCGCCTCGCCGACAGCTCCAGCAAGATCGAGCAGAGCTACGACCGCGCCTCCGGCGAACTGGCCGAGCGCATGCGACTGTCGGAAGAGCGCACCGCCGCCCTCATCGCCGAGGCCCGGGAAAACATCGAGCGCCGCGCCGAGGCGCCGAAGCCCGCTCCGGTCGTCGCCCCGGCCGCCGACGCCCAGCCCGACTGGCGCGCCGCCGCCTTCCCGGACGCGGCCTTCCCCGACGCGCCCTTCCAGGGCCAGACCTTCGAGGATCCGGACCCGGTCTATGCCGAGCAGCAGGCCTGGTCGGCTGAGCTGGCGCCGCCCGAGCCCGAACCGGCCCGCGAGGCCTTCGTCCCGGCGACGCCGGACCTGCACGACGACGCCGAGGTCCTGACCGCCGACTCCGTCTTCGACGCGGTCATGCGCGGTCCGCGCACGGCGCCGGAACCGGTCTCGGCGCCGTTCGGCAGCCGCGAGGCGGTCGCCGCCCCCTTCACCGGTTCGCTCACGGAAGAGCTGGACGCCGCGCCGCACACCCCGGTCTTCGCTCCGCCGCCCGCCGCGGCCTCGGCGCCCTTCGGCCATAGCTTCGGCGGCGCCGACGTGTCCGACGCCCTGGCCGCCACGGCGCCCGATGGCTTCGACGCCGGCCCGGACGACTTCGCCGGCGAGACCGACTTCGTCGATCCGCGCGCCCTGCGCGCCGCGGCGGCGCAAGGCCGCGCCGCCAACTCGACCCGTCAGGCCATCGACGCGGCCCGCGCCGCCATGGCCGAGTCCGACACGCCGGCCCCGACCCGTTCGGGCTTCGGCCTGAAGCGCGGCGGCAAGTCGCGTCTGCAGGAGCGACTGGACAAACAGGCCTCGAAAGAGGGCGGCACGGTCCGCAAGGCGCTGGGCGCCTCCGCCGTCGCCGTGGTCCTGACCGCCACCGGCGCCGTGGCCTTCAGCGAGCTTACCGACGCCGGCATCCGCATTCCGGGCCTGTCCATTTCCGACCCCGCCTCCGCAGGGGCCCCGCCGGTCGCGGCGCTCGCCACCGTGGTCGAGGCCTCGCCCGCCGACCTGACCCGCGCCGCCGATCTCTACCAGCAGGCGATCATCCAGCTGGACAGCGACAATCTCCAGGGCGTGGATCTGCTCAAACAGGCCGCCGGGCTCGGCTACGCCCCGGCCCAGCTGCAGCTGGCGGGCCTGTACCAGGACGGCGGCAAGGGCGTGACGGTCGATCCGGCCCAGGCCCGCAACTGGATGAAGCGCGCCGCCCAGGCCGGCGACCCGCGCGGCATGCACGCCTACGGTATGTACCTGTTCCAGGGCGTCGGCGGAGCGGTGAACACCACCGAGGCCATGACGTGGCTGACCAAGGCGGCCGAACAGGGCCTGGTCGACAGCCAGTACAACATCGCCAAGCTGTACGAGACCGGCGAGGGCGGTGTCCGCATGGACCCGCTCGCGGCCTTCAAATGGTATCTGATCGCCTCGCGCGCCGGGGACGGCGACGCCCAGACGGCGGTCGATCGTTTGCGGGCCACGCTGTCGGTCGCGGACCGCGGCAAGGCCCGGGCCGAGGCCGACCGCTTCACGGTCGAACCGGTCGCCTGACGCGATCAGCTAACCTTTCGGGCGCATCGGGTTGCACCTTCGGCCCGGGGCGTTCAGGACAGTTCCACCGTCGCCTTTCGGGCGTTTGACCTCAGTTCCAGCCGAAGGCGCGTCCTTTGGATATCTATCTGCCGATCGCCGAGGTTTCGGTGAACTGGCCGCTCCTGGTTCTGCTGGGGGCGACGGTCGGATTCGTGTCCGGGCTGTTTGGCATCGGCGGCGGCTTTCTCATGGCCCCGATCCTGATCTTCCTCGGCATCCCGCCGTCGGTCGCGGTCGCCAGCCAGGCCAGCCACGTCGTCGCCTCGTCGACCTCCGGCGTCATCAACTACACCTCGCGCAAGCTGGTCGATTACAAGATCGGCGCGATCATGGCCCTGGGCGGGGTCGTGGGCGCCCTGCTGGGCGTCGAGCTGTTCCGCTACCTGCGCCTGCTGGGCCAGGCCGATCTGGCGGTCGCCCTGTCCTATCTGCTGTTCCTGGGGGCCATCGGCGCCCTGATGCTCTACGAGAGCCTCGGCCAGATCCTGCGCCGGGTGCGGGGCGAGGTCGCGCCGCACAAGGAGCGCCGCCGCCCGCTGTGGCTTTACGGCCTGCCCCTGCGCATGCGCTTCCCTCGCTCGGGCCTCTACATCAGCGTCATTCCCCCCATCGGGCTGGGCGTCTTCGTCGGCATGATGTCGGCCATCATGGGCGTCGGCGGCGGCTTCATCCTGGTGCCGGCCATGCTCTACGTTCTGCGCATGCGGGCCCAGGTGGTGGTCGGCACCAGCCTGTTCCAGATCATCATCACCACGGCCATGACCACGGTCCTGCAGGCGGGCCGGAACCAGACGGTCGGCATCGTCCTGTCGACCATCCTCCTGCTCGGCGGGGTCGTCGGGGCCCAGTACGGCGCCCGCCTGTCGGGCCGGTTCCGCGCCGAGGAGCTGCGCGCCCTGCTGGCCATCATCGTCCTTCTGGTCGGCATCTACATGGGGCTGGAGCTGTTCGTGCGGCCCAGCGACCTGTTCAGCTTCGCCCCCGGGATCGCCGAATGAGGATCGCGGAATGATCCAGGCCCTGCCGCCTCCCCCTCCCGCCATAGAGGCCCCCGCGCCCGAGCGATCGGTCGCGACGACGGATCAGGTTCGCGTCGCCGCCGCCATGACCGACGCCCGTGTCATGGTCGACTCCAGCTTCCGCGGCGCCTCCATCGTCCTGTATGGGGCGGTCTTCAATCCGACCGCCCGGCCCGCCGACGTGGTGGTCGTGGTGCGCGGCCCGGACGGCCCTGTCCGCCTGGTCAAGAAGACCCGCAACATGGGCGTCTGGCTGAACAGCCGCCCGGTCCTGTTCGAGGGCGCGCCCGGCTTCTACATGACCGCCTCGACCCGGCCGCTCGGCGACATCGCGGACTTCGGCCAGCTGCGCCGGCTGGGCGTCGGGGTCGACCACCTGCGCATCGCCGCCCCGGAGGAAAGCCGCACCGTCACCCGCTACGGCGTGCGCGATGTGGTCGTCAGCCGCCTGGGCGAAGACTATCTCGACTACCGCCGCGCGGTGATCCGCCTGCGCGAGGCGGCGGCGCTCTACAACAGCGACCCCAAGGGGGTCCAGTTCGTCGACAAGGGCCTGTTCCGCGCCGAGGTCGACCTCCCCGCCGTCGCCCCCACGGGCCAGTATTTCGCCGAGGTCTGGCTGTTCCAGGACGGCGAGCCGGTCTCGGTCTCGAACCTGACCCTGACGGTCGAGAAGGTCGGCATCGAGCGCGACATCTTCGAGTTCGCCCAGCGCCGCCCATGGAGCTACGGCGTCCTCTGCGTCCTGCTGGCCATGTTCACCGGCTGGGCGGCGAGCCGCATCTTCAGGCGGAACTAGCCTGCCGCGAACTCGCTCAGGGCGTCCAGCACGGCGCGGTTCTGGTCTTCCGTGCCGACCGTGATGCGCAGGCAGTCGGGCAGGCCGTAGCCGCCGACCGGGCGGACGATGATGCCCTTGCCGTTCAGATAGTCATTGGCGGCGGCGGCGGTGCGCGCCGGGTCCGGGAAGCGGACCAGCACGAAATTGCCGACGGAGGGGAAGACGTCGAAGCCGAAGCCCTTGATCGCCTGCGTCAGGCGCGGACGCCAGGTCTCGACCAGCTCGCGCGACGCCTTCTGGTGAGCCTCGTCGCCCAGGGCGGCGACGGCGGCCTCGATCCCCGGGATCGAGACGTTGAACGGCAGGCGGATGCGGTCGACCGCTTCGGCCACCTTCAGCGGCGCATAGCCGAAGCCGATGCGAAGGCCGCCCAGGCCGTGGATCTTGGAGAAGGTGCGGGTGACCACGATGTTGTCGGCGTCCTTGGCCAGCGGGAAGCTGGTCTCCCAGTCAGGGGCGCTGACGAACTCGGCATAGGCCTCGTCGATGACCAGCAGGACGTGCGGCGGCAGGGCGGCGTGGAGACGGCGGGTCTCCTCGGCGGTGTTGTAGCTGCCGGTCGGGTTCGACGGGCTGGAGATGTAGACGATCTTGGTCCGCTCATCGACCTGCTCGAGGATGGCCTCGACCTCGGCCTTGAAGCCAGGCTCAGGGGCCAGCTTGACCGAGGCCTGGTTGGCCAGGGCGGAGATGCGGTAGGCAAGGAAGCCGTACTGGCCGGTGACGATGTTGTCGCCGGCGGTCAGATAGGTCTGGTTCAGCAGGGCGAAGACCTCGTCCGAGCCGTTGCCGAAGATCAGGCGTTCGCCTTCCAGCCCGTGATGGGCGGCCACGGCGTCGCGCAGCTTGCCGGCCCGGCCATCGGGGTAGATGTGAATGTTGGCGACCGCCGCATGATAGGCCTCGCGCGCCTTCTCGCCCGCGCCCAGCGCGTTCTCGTTGGACGACAGCTTCATCGGCTCGGCCACGCCCTCGATCTTCGACTTGCCGCCGACATAGGGGGCGATGTCGAGGATGCCGGGCTTGGGCTGGATGGCGTCGGTCATGCGAGCTCTCAGAACAGGGGGGCGGCGCCGATGACGCCGGACAGGGTTCCGGGCGCGCCGTTCAGCCGCCCGTCCTCCGCCTGCACATAGCCCGCCAGCACGAACAGCTTCAAGCCGCCCGCCTCGATCAGCGGCGTGGCGGCCAGTCCGGCGTCGGACAGGGCGTCGAGGATCCGGCTGTTCGGCAGGCCGCTGTCCGTGGCCCAGAAGGTTCGGTCATGGCCGGTCGGGCCGGGCTGGGTCTGCTGCACCAGCAGGGAGCGGGGCAGGCCGGCGCCGTGGTCGGGCAGGGCGGCGACGATGCGCAGCGACGGCTCGGCCAGCAGACGTCCGAACCAGGCGTTCGAGGGCGTCAGGTCCATCAGCGCCCGCGCGCCCTCCCGCACCGCCTTGAGCGCCGCCTCGGGCTTGGCCGCCATCCGCGCCGACAGGCCGTAGCGGTCGGCCGCCAGCACCTGCGGCGCCGGGCCCCAGACGACCAGGGGCGCGCCGGCGGCGGCGTCCAGTCGGCCCAGGACGGAGCGGGCGGCCGCGATCTCGGGCGCGCTCAGGCCCTTGAGCGCCTCC
>NZ_JAHFPF010000083.1 GCF_023259385.1 Brevundimonas sp.
TCCTGCACGTGTTCGCGCGACAGGGCCGCCAGGGCGACCGGCAGGGTGTAGTTCGACTGGTCCGTCAGGATGATCAGCGGCCACAGGAAGTCGTTCCAGCTGCCCAGGAAGACGAACAGCGCCAGGGTCACCACGATCGGCTGCAGCGTCGGCAGCACCACCCGGCGGAAGATCTGCCCCTCGCTGGCCCCGTCGATGCGGGCGGCCTCCAGCATCTCGTCGGGAATGCTCAGCGCGTACTGGCGCACCAGGAACAGGCCGAAGATCGAGGCCAGCCACGGCACCAAGGCCCCGGCGTAGGTGTTCACCAGCCCCATCGACTTCAGCATCAGGAACAGCGGCAGGGTGCCGATCTGGGCCGGCACCACCAGCGCCCCGACCAGGATCTGGAAGATCCGCTCCCGTCCCCGGAACCGCAGCTTGGCGAAGGCGTAGCCGGCCGGCACCGTGAACAGCAGGGCCAGCACCGTCCCCAGGGTCGCCAGGGCGAAGCTGTTCCACAGATAGCGGCCCATGCCCTGGCTCACGAACAGGTCGCGGTAGTGCTCCAGCGTCCAGACCTTGGGCAGCAGCGGCGGCGGGAAGGCCGAAGCCTCGCCGGTCGACATGAAGCTGACCGACAGCATCCAGGCCAGCGGGAACAGCACCAGCAGGGCGATGACGGCGACGGCCACATTGAGCAGGATGGCGCGCGGTTTCATTCGTACGCCCCCACCCGCTTGGCCACCGCCAGCTGCACCAGGGTCACGGCCAGGATGCAGAGGAACAGGACGAAGGCCACGGCGCTGGCGGAGCCCAGGTTCCACCATTTGAAGCCCTCTTCGTACATGAAGTAGAGCACCGTCACCGTTGACTGGGCGGGTCCGCCCTGGGTCATCACATAGGGTTCGGCGAACAGCTGGAAGAAGCCCGCCACCGAGATGATCGAGACCAGCAGCAGGGTCGGGGCGATGGCCGGCAGGGTCACATGCCGGAACTGCTTCCACGGCCCGGCCCCGTCGATGCGTGCGGCCTCATACAGGTCGTCAGGCACGGTCTGGAGAACCGCCAGGAAGATCAGCATGTTGTAGCCGAAAATCTTCCACACCACGAACATCAGGATGGCCGGGATGGACGTCGAGGGATCGCCCAGCCAGTCCACCGGCTGAAGGCCCACGCTGGAGATGGCCCAGTTGATGACGCCGTAGCGGGTGTGCAGCAGGTAGTTCCACAGCACCGCCGTGGCGACCAGGGTGGTCACATAGGGGGCGAAGAACATCACCCGCCACAGCGGCCGCCACTTCACCACCCGCGCGTTCAGGATCACGGCGGCGCCCAGCGAAGTGGCGATGGACAGCGGCACCCCCAGCACGGCGAACAGGCCGGTGTTCTTCATCGCGCCCCAGAACAGCGGATTGGTGAACAGCCGCTCGTAGTTCTGCAGGCCGACGAAGCGCATGTTGCCGATGTCGGCCAGCGCATAGATGTCGAAATCGGTCAGGCTGAGCAGCAGGGCCGCGAACACCGGAATGGCGAAGAAGACGCCGATGGCGATCAGCGCCGGGGCGACGAAGCCCCAGGCCGCGCGCTCGCGCTTGCGGGTCATGGGCGCGCCGCCCGCGTGCGGTACGGGCTGGGCGGTCATTCGGCCCTCCCCTGTTCGATCATCCAGCGGCGTTTCTCCAGCAGCCGGTCGGCGCGGCGGTCGATCTCGGCCGCGGCGGTCGCGGGCGTGTATTCGCCGCGCACCATGCGTTCGGCCACGATCTGCATCTCGGTCACGATCCGCTCCCACTCCGGCACCTTGGGCACCGCCTTCGCCCGCGCCAGCTGGCCCTTGAAGGCGGCGATGTAGGGATCATTGGCCACCGTCGGCGCGGCCCAGGCGCTTTCGCGCGCCGGCAGGTTGCCGGTGATGCCGTTGAAGATCGCCTGCACGCGCGGCTCGGACAGGTAGCGGACCAACTTCCACGCCGCCTCCTGATGCGGCGACGAGCGGTAGACGACCAGCGACGACCCGCCCGGCGCCGAAGCCCCCGGCCCGGTCGGTCCCGGCACGCCCGAGGTCATCCAGCGGGTGCCCGGCGCCAGCCGCGTCTTGAAGTCGCCGATGGTCCACGGGCCGGAGAAATAGAAGCTGAAATAGCCGCGCGCGAACTCGGTCCAGACGTTGGAGATCTGCGCCGCCGAGGCCAGCGGGGCCAGCTTCTCGTCGAACAGGCTCTTGTAGAAGGCCAGGGCCGCGATGAAGGACGGGTTGGCGAAATTGCCGCGCGTGTCCCGGTCGCGCAGCAGGGCCTCGTCGCCCTGCAGGCCGAAGGTCAGCAGCTGCTCGAACTCGTTGACCGGCAGCAGCACGGCGTATTTGTCCGGCCCGACCACCCGCTTGACCGCGTGCATCGACTGTTTCCACTCGGCCCAGGTCTGGGGCACGGCGTCATAGCCGGCGCGCTCAAGAATGTCGGAGCGGTAGAAGATCAGCCGCGTGTCCACATACCAGGGCGTCGCCATCGGGCGGCCGTTGATGCGGTTGGTGTCCAGCACCGCCGGGAACTGGTCGGTCAGCAGGTCGGCGGCGAAGTCCGGCGTCGGGCTGATCGCGCCGATGGCCGTCATCTCGGACACCCAGGTGTTGCCCACCTGGCTGACGTCCGGCAGCGAGGCGCCGGCATAGGCGGTCAGCAGCTTGGAGTGGGCCGCCGTCCACGGCAGGGCCTGGACCTCGACCCGGATGCCGGGGTTCAGCCGCTCGAACTCCGGCAGGATCTGGCCGACGTTGGTCGCCTCATTGCCCATGGCCCAGAAGCGCAGGTGGATCCGGCCGTCATTGCGAGGGCCGCAGGCCGTCAGGCCGGACGCGGCCGCCCCGGCCAGAAGGCCGAGCGCCGTCCGCCGATCCGGCCGGGTCAGGCTCATGCGTCCAGCCAACCGCCGGTGAAGCCGGCCTTCTTCAGGCCGCGCGTCAGGTTCGGCTCGCCGCGCATATGCTTCCACACCAGGTCCGAGCGATGGTTCTCGATCTGGATGACGATGGGACCCTGGTCGATGCCCAGGTAGTCGTCAGCGACCCAGCCGATGCCCGGCAGGATCTTGCCGTGGCGCAGTTCGGATCCGCTCTGGGTCAGGGTCGGGTTGAACGAGTCCAGGAAGCCGTAGCGGGTGTAGATCCCCGCGCCGTAGCGGGCCTTCATCGCCTTCAGGCAGGCGGTGACGTGGTCGGGCGCGAAGGGGATGGAGGCCATGGCCGCCGTCGGCGCGATCGTGCCGTCGTCACGCTCGCCCGGGCCGCGCGCCGAATAGCTGAAGAACTCGCGCTCCCGCCCGTCGATCACCTGACGGAAGTCGCCCGGCCCGTCGCAGGCGGTCAGGCCCCAGACGTTCTCTGAATAGCCGGCCCAGCCCTGCGGATTGTCGATGGCGTATTTGCGCTGGGCCTCGACCGCGCGGACGCTGTTCTGGAAATAGTCGAAGCCCGGCATCTCGGCCTGCTGCTGACGCAGCCACGGATCCTGGATGCCGCGGAAGTCGACGTACATGTGGCTGAACTCGTGCCCGAACAGGGGCGCGAAATGCAGGTGCTTGGGACCCCAGCGGTCGGTCCAGCTGTGGTCGTAGACGCTGCACCACTCGTCCCAGACGGTGGTCGGCACGGGATGGGTCGAACTGCCGATGGCCAGCAGCAGGACCAGCATGCCCTCGTTGTAGACGTTCCAGTCGGCCGGGATGTAGCCGCTCTCCGGGTGCCAGCCCATGGTGATGCGGTTCGGACGGACCACGGCCCAGTCCCACTCGACCCGGTCGTAGACGGCCTGGGCCAGACGCCGGATCTCGGCCTCGGCGGGGTGCTCCCCGTCGAACCAGCGGGCGGCGAACAGCATGCCCGCGACCAGGAAGGTGGTGTCGACCGTCGACAGCTCGGTGCGGCCGAAGCGGTGGCCGGTCTTCATGTCGAGGAAGTGGTAGAAGAAGCCCTTGTACCCGCCTACGCCGGCGGCCTCCGGCCCCTGCGGCAGGTCGTGGAAGAAGCGGATGGTGGTCAGGGTGCGCTCGCGCGCCTCCTCGCGGCTCATCCAGCCGCGCTCGACGCCGACGGGCCAGCAGGTCAGGGCGAAGCCGACGGCGGCGACGGAGCTGAAGGACGGCGTCGGCCAGCGGTCGGGCGTCAGGCCGGTCGAGCGGTCGGTGACGTGGACGAACCAGTCGAAGGTCCGGCGTTGCAGGTCATGGACGGCGGGATCGACGCGGGTCCGGATCGGCGAGACGGCGGGTTGCCCCATGGTCGTGCACCCCGCCGCCGCGAGGGCCGCGCCGGCGACGGCGGAGCCCATCAGAAACCGTCTGCGATCCATGGGGTCCATCCTTACTCGAAAACACACTCAGTCAAAAAATCGGCCGCCCCCGGGGTTGGCCCCAGGGGCGGCCGTCAGGCTCAGGAGACGATTACCAGCGGTAGCGCAGGCCGACCTGGAAGCTGCGCGTCGGCAGGAACTGGGCGGTCGGGCGACCAAACGTCGGGTTCAGCGCGGAATCCGGCGTGTTGTTGTTGATCCGGTAGGTCTGGTTGAAGCTGCTGAAGTTCTTGAAATCCAGAACGTTGATCGCGTCGAAGGTCAGTTCGACGAAATCGCCGTTCGGGAGTTCGATCTCCTTGGCGATCCGCAGATCGACCTGACGGTAGGCCCAGGCGTTCGGGATGATGAAGTCCTTCTTGTCCGGATAGGCCTCGAACCAGCCGGGCTTGGCCCCGCTGCCCGGGTTGAACTTCGTGAACGGCAGGCCCGAGCCCAGGGTGATCAGGGTCGACAGGCGGAAGTCGTACGGCAGCTGCACCGTGCCCGACATGACCAGGCGGTGACGCTCGGCGCCCGGCGAGTTGAACTCGGGGGTGTACGAGGTCCACGGATAGTCGAAGTCGAAGTTGCCGGTGCCCTGGTCGCGGCTGCCGTTCTGGGTGGCTTCCGTGAAGGTGTAGGCCAGGTTGAAGCCCCAGCCGCTGTCCCGGGTGAACGGCTTGTCCGCGGTGATGAAGATCGCCTGATAGTCGCGCTCACGGTCGTGGTTCGAGACGAAGACGCCGTCATTGAAGTTGAACGCCAGGCCGGTGACCGGATCGATCAGCGCCGACGGACGGACGGCCGCCGGAACCTGATTGTTCGTCGGGTCGATGTTGGCGCGGTACCAGCCGAACTCGTTCTTCGTCTTGGCCCAGGAGAAGGTCACGGCCGTCTGCCAGTCGCCAAACTTCTGGCGGACGCCGATGTTGAACTGGTCCGTCAGCGGCGGCGGGGCGTCGTCCTTGATCAGGAAGACTTCGCCCCGGCCGACCGTACCGGCCAGCAGGGTGTCGAGCCCCGCCGGGGTGGCGTAGATCGGGTTCCACGCCACGGTGTCCGTGCGGCCGCCGTACGACCCGCCGGCCGGCGAGAAGTAGATGGTCTTGTTCAGCTGATACGGCTTGAAGCGCTCGTCGAAGGCGAAGTTGAACGCGATCCGGTCGTAGTAGCGACCGGCGCCGCCGAAGATCACCGTACGCTCGTCGCCGAACACGTCGTAGCTGAAGCCGATGCGCGGCTGCCAGGCGTCCTTGAAGGCGTCGCGCTTGCCGTCCGAAATGTAGTCGTTGATGTCGAGGTAGGACGGGAAATCGAAGCCGGCGACGCCGTCGATGGCCGTCAGCAGGCGGCGGACCACGTCCGGCGTACGCCAGTCGTTGTTGACCGCGTTGTCCTCATAGTCCCAGCGCAGGCCGAGATTGACCTCGAGCTTGTCGGTGATCTGCCAGTCGTCCTGGATGTAGGCGCCGAAGACGTTGTTCTCGGCGTCGACCGGATCCACCGGCAGGTTCAGCGACACCTGGGTCGGGATGGTCCGCGTGCCGTTGACCTCAGGACGCGCATCGACGTCGTAGGTGAAGAACGGGTTCCGGTTGAACTGCTTGTAAACATACAGGGTCTGCATCGAGTACTTCACGCCCATCTTCAGGGTGTGAGTGCCCATCCAGTCGATGTCGCTGAACGTCAGGTCGTCACGGAAGGTCAGGACCTCCTGCGTCAGGTCCTGGTTGTTCGTTCCGCCGCCGTTGGTGAAGATCGTCGAGGCGATGGTGCCGTAGCCGAACTGGAAGCCCGGAAGGCCGCCGACGCCGGTGCTGGCGTCGCCGTACTCCACGAAGCGGGCGCCGCTCTGGTTGAAGTTCAGGGCCTGCGGATTGTACTGCGACTCCAGATAGTCGACCGAGACTTCGTTCAGGAAGCCGTCGCCCTGGAACTGGTGGCGCAGGTTCAGCGAGCGGTACTCGACATTGATCGCCTGGGCGCGGGCGTAGGCGGTGGCGCCGTTGCCGAAGTCGCGGATGTCCTGCTCGGTCCGGTATGTCGCGCTCAGGTCCAGGCGCTGGCGGTCGTCGATCGACCACGACAGCTTGCCGAAGAACAGATCCTGTTCGAACGGCGCCTCGAAGGTGCCCAGCTCGCTCGCGAACAGCGGGTTGTATTCCGTGCGGTTCAGGAAGACCGAACGCTCGCGCGTCTCGTCCTTGCGCTCGTAGGTGAAGAAGAAGTGCAGCTTGTCTTCGATGATCGGACCGCCGATCGAACCACCGTACTGCATGCGATCCAGGCGCGGGCGAGCGCTGCTGCTCGGCAGGAACACGTTCCGCCCGACCCAGTTCGACGGCTGGTAGGTGACGAAGAAGTCACCGGCGAACTCGTTGGTGCCCGAACGGGTCACCGAGGTGATGATCGCCGACGAGGCCTGCTCATACTCGGCCTTGAAGTTCTGGGTCAGGACCCGGAACTCCTGCACGGCGGCCTGCGGGAACGGGTTGCCGCGGCTGTCGTCCTGGCCGGCGATGCCGCCGTCGTTGATCAGCGACTTCTGGTTCTGGCCGTCGATGAAGACGTTGACCGCCATCGACGGCTGGCCGCCGGCCGAGATGGTGCGCTCGGTGTCGCCTTCCTGCACGCGCACGCCCGGAGCCAGGGCGGCGAAGTTCAGGAAGTTGCGGCTGATCTGCGGCAGGTCGTTGATCTGCTGCTGGCTGACGTTGGTGGCCACTTCCGAGGTGCGGACCTCGAAGATGCGGCGGCCGGTCACGACGACGTCGCCCAGCTCGGTCGCGCCGGCGTCCGTGGAACCGGTTACAACAGGGGCCACATCGAGGTCCAGGGTGGCGACCTGACCCAGAACGATCGTGACCGTGTCCTCGGCCGTCTGGCCGTCGGCGCTGGTCACGAGGACGCGGTAGGTGCCCGGACGCAGGCCCGGCAGGACGTAGCCGCCGTCAGCGGCGATCCGGCCGCGGCTGACGTAGCCGGTGGCGACTTCGGTCGCGACGACCGTGCCGCCCGTCTCGGCGCTGGGCCCCTCATAGACGGTGCCGCGCAGCGTCGCGGTCGACACCTGCGCCGCGGCGCCCCCGGCCGCGGCCATCGAGATCGCCAGAGCGAGGACGGAGGCCGCCCCCAGATACTTTCCGGTCTTGCTCGTCATCAAAGTTTCTCCCCTTCAAGTGACATTGTCTGAACGTCGGTATGCGCCGCACCGGACAGCCCGGGCGGCGGCGTCAACGGATTACTGGAAGCCCTCACCACCAGCTCCGGGCGCACAACCTCGCAGGCGGTGTCGGCGGCGGATCCGATGAGTCTCACGAGCCGTTCGAGCGCATTGCGGCCCGTCTCGGCGATGTTGATCTTCAGCGTGGTCAGGGCGGGGCGGACCAGCCCGGCCAGCGGAATGTCGTCGAACCCGACCATGGCCACGTCCTCGGGCACGCGCAGCCCGGCGTCCTGGAAGGCCAGCAGCGCCCCGACCGCCATGTTGTCGTTGGCGGCGAAGACGGCGTCGGGGCGATCCGCCCGCGCGGCCAGCTTCTCGCCCGCTTCCTGGCCCGAGGCCTTGGTGAAGGCCCCGTCCACGACCATCGTCGGCAGGCCCGCGGCGGCCATGGCTTCGAGATAGCCCGCCATCCGGGCCTCGGCCTCGAGGTTGCCGGCGGGACCGGCGATATGGGCGATCCGGCGACGCCCCAGGGCCACCAGATGCTCGACCGCGGCGACGGCGCCGCCGTGATTGTCGATGATGATCGAAGGACGGCCTGTGTCCACGCCCCCGCCGTTCATCAGCAGCACCGGCATGCGCCCGGCCAGGCCCGAGGCCAGGTTGGCGGCGCCCAGATGGGGCGACAGGACGATCAGGCCGTCGACCCGGCCGCGCATCGAGCGGATGGCCGAGGACGCCTCGTCGGCGTCATCGTGCGAGGACGAAACGATCAGGTGGTAGCCCAGGGCCCGGGCCGCGACGTCCATGCCGCGGATCAGCTCCGAGAAGAATTCGCCGTACAGGTCGGGAAGGATCACGCCGACGGTGTTGGTCCGGCTGGTCGACAGGCTGCGGGCGCCCGAGTGCGGCACGTACTCCAGGGCCTCGACCGCCGCCAGCACCCGCTGGCGGGTCGCCTCGGTCACCGGGCCGGCGCCGTTCAGGACGCGCGAAACCGACGCGACGGACACGTCCGCGCGTTCGGCGACGTCGCGAATGGTGGCCGGCTTCAAGCCCGACCGCCCGCGCCGTCAGGCTGCGTCATCGAATGGAACAAGGTGGATCTCCCAAGCCGGTCGCAGGTTCCAGCCCGCTTCCCGCGGGTCCGTCCGTTTACCGTGTAACCGATTACATGACACAGGAGTCATGCGGCCCGCAAGGCCCCGATTTGGCCACATCCGGGTTGTGGCCAGGGGGTCACAGACGAACCTGACGGGCCCGTCCGTCGCCTATTCGTCCGAACCCGTCCGTTTGAAGTCGCGCATCAAAGACCTCAGATTTTGAAGCCGAACCATTGATTTTAGTGGTCTTTTTATAAGGCTTGGCAACGGCGACCTATCAGGTCGTGGCTTCTTCGATGGCCGGCGACGCAGAGGGAATCCACCGGGACAGATTCAGCCACACTCCGGGCATGAAGACGGCATGCGACCCCGGCGACAGGGCCCGCGACCACCACCTTCAGTGGCGCGAGGACCTCGACCTCATGACTCAGTTGAACCCGCCAGGCGCAGACCGCCAATGATTCGCAGCTGCTCCACGCGGCGTCCCTCCCCGCTTCGGAGGAGGGAAATCACATCAGTCAGCGCAGCCGCGCATAATAGGCCTCGATCAGGTTCAGCCGCTCGGCGAACGGGATCGGCTTGGCTGCCGGTCCGTCGTTGGTGAACTCCAGCAGTTGCTCAGGCTGTGCCCCGAACTCGGGCCAGTGCGGGCGCTCGCCGCCGTTCGGATCGCCGACCGTGGCGAACCGGGTCCAGTAGTCGGCCATGGCGGTGGCGGCGCGGGCGTCCCGCTCGCCCAACGGCCGCCCGACGGTGTGCAGGTTGTCGAAGACATAGGGGCGCTCGGACGCATGGGTCGCCCCGCCGCTGGGTTCGGGGTTGGAGTCCGGCACCACGTCGAAGCGGTACAGGTACATCGGATGCCCCGCCCGCGCGTGCAGCCGCGCCAGGTGCCGGGCGGGCTCGTTGAAGATCAGATCGCTGACGACGTGGGCGTCATAGCCCGCGGCGCCGCCATAGGCGTTCAGCAGCGCGTCGTGCTGGGCGTCCGTCAGGGCGTCGTCGATCCGTCCATAGGCGCCGGCGTCGGTCGGCCGGATCCACCAGAACTCGGCGCTGTTGGTTCCCAGCACCATCGGCACAGGCGCCTGCCGCCCGGCTTCGAAGGCCTCGACCACGTCCTCGGTCAGGACCTGGCCGTCGACGATCAGGTTGTCGCTGTAGAAGGCCGGCATGGGGCTGAGCAGCAGTTCGGGCGGCGCCGCCCGCAGGTCCGCCGCGGAGACGTCGATCGGCATTCCCGCGCCGCGCGCCCAGCGCACCCCCAGCGACTGCGCCGAAGGGCGGCCGGGCCGGTCCAGCGCCAGCTCGGCGGACCGCTGGCGGCCCAGGCCGGACTGCACGACCGCCTTGTGGAACAGGCCGCGCGCGGCGGGCGCGATCATCAGCTGGGTCACCGCCACGGCGCCCGCCGACTCGCCGAAGACGGTTACATTGCCCGCATCGCCCCCGAAGGCGCCGATGTTGTCGCGCACCCACTCCAGGGCGGCGATCTGGTCCATGACGCCGTAGTTGCCGGCGCGCTCGCCCGGCAGGCGGTCGGCGGCCAGCGCCGGATGGTCGAAGAAGCCCAGCCGCCCGAGGCGGTAGTTGATCGTGACCACCACCGCGCCGCGCTCGGCCAGGCGGGTCCCGTCATACAGGTCGGCGGTGCCCGAGCCGTTGTTGTACCCGCCGCCGTGGATCCAGACCATCACCGGCAGGGGGCCGGTCCGCGCCCGGGGCGTCCAGACGTTCAGGGTCAGGCAGTCCTCGCTCATCGGCAGGGGGCCGACGCCCGGGTCGCCGTTGGGCGGCGGCTGGATGCAGATCGCCCCCACCTGCCCCGCATCCAGCGCATCGGTCCACGTCGGGGCCGGCTGGGGCGGACGCCAGCGCAGCGCCTCCACCGGCGGCGCGGCGTAGGGAATGGCCCTGAAGCTGTCGACGCCGTCGGTCTCCCGGCCGATCAGATTCCCCTGGGCGATCGCCACCGTCGGACGGGCCTGCGAAGCATCGGTGGGAGTCGCCATCAGGGCCGCCGCCGCGAAAAGTGAAGCTAACATCCGCCCACACTAGCGTCCGCCTGCCCGAAGGCTCAAATGACGTTTGTATTTCTTGCTAAGGTTTGAGGAACCGGTGCGAGGTCAAGGTGTTACAGTAACCGGAGTGTGGGGATCGGCTTGAGGGAATTGGCGAAAACAGGCGGCCTGCCGGTCGATCTGGCGAGTGCGTTCGACGCCTCGCCCAATCCCTATGTGCTGGTCACCCCGGACCTGCGCATCGCGGGTCTCAACCAGGCTTATCTCGACGTCACCAGCAGCACGCGGGAAACGACCATCGGCCGTCCGCTGTTCGCCGCCTTCGACTCCGGTCCCGGCGCGGAGGCGCCCGAGAACGTCCGCCAGGTCCGGGCCTCGCTGGAGAAGGCCCGCGACACGCGCCAGCCCGACCATCTGGCCGTGGTCAAATTCGCCATCTCCCGCCCCGGTCCCAACGGCGACGCCCTGTTCGAGGATCGGTTCTGGAGCGCCACCCACACCCCCATCCTCGACGAGGCGGGCGAGGTGGTCTTCCTGCTGCAGCACACCACCGACATCACCGAGCTTCAGCGCCTGCGCGCGATGACCGCCGGCATGGAAGGCGCCAATGCGGTGGACCTCCTGGGCGGCGCGGTGCTGGGCCGGGCGCAGGCGGTGCAGGAGGATAACCAGCGCCTCCAGACCGAGCGCAACCAGCTGGTCGAGATGTTCATGCAGGCCCCGGGATTCGTCACGATCCTGAGCGGGCCGCAGCACGTGTTCCAGATGCACAACCCGGCCTACGCCCAGCTGATCGGCCACCGCGTCATCGCCGGCAAGCCGATCCGCGAGGCCCTGCCCGAGCTGACCGGCCAGGGCTTCTACGAGCTTCTGGACACCGTCTACGAGACCGGCGAACCCCACGAGGGCCGGGCCAGCCGGGTGCAGCTGCAGCGCTCGCCCGAGGGGCCGCTGGAGACCGTCTATCTGAACTTCATCTACCAGCCGATCCGGGACGCCTCGGGCAAGGTCGCCGGCATCTTCGTGCAGGGCCACGACGTCACGGACACCATCGTCGCCGCCGAGCGGCAGAAGCTGATGATCGACGAGCTGAACCACCGGGTGAAGAACACCCTGGCCACGGTCCAGTCGATCGCCATGCGGACGGCGCGGTCCCACGCCGACCCGAAGACCTTCGCCGAGGGGTTCCAGGCCCGGCTGCTGGCCCTGTCGCACACCCACGACCTGCTGACCCGCAGCCACTGGGAGGGCGCCGACCTGCGCGCCATCCTGCAGCACGAGACCGAGGCCCACGGGCCGCAGCGGATCAGCCTGAACGGCCAGCCCGTCGCCCTGGGCGCCGCGGCGGCCCTGTCGCTGGGCATGATCCTGCACGAACTGGCCACCAACGCCGCCAAATACGGCGCCCTGTCGGGGCCCGAAGGCCGGGTGCTGATCGATTGGGCGGTCGCGGACCAGACGAATCCCGTCATGCACCTGACCTGGCGCGAGATCGACGGCCCGCCCGTCGTCGAACCGACGCGCCGGGGCTTCGGCAGCCGACTGATCGAACGCAACGTCCGCCACGACCTGGCGGGCGAGGTGAAGCTTGAATACGCAACCTCCGGCTTCACCGCGGAGTTTATGGTCCCGCTGGACCGGGAGAAGAGTGAATGACCGCACCGCTTTCGGGCCGACGCGTCCTGATCGTCGAGGACGAATCCCTCGTCGCCATGCTGCTGGAGACCATTCTGGAGGACATGGGCTGCACGCCCGTGGGGCCGGCCGCCAACATCGACGACGGCCTGAGGCTGGCCGTGGAGGAGACGCCGCTCGACGCCGCCCTGCTGGACGTCAATGTGGCGGGCCGCCAGGTCTTCCCGGTCGCCGAGGCGCTGAAGGCGCGCGGCGTGCCCTTCATCTTCTCGACCGGCTACGGCGAAAGCGGCCTGCCCGACGTCTGGCGGGGCCAGCCCACCATCCAGAAGCCGTTCACCGAGGCGGCCGTGCGCGATGCTCTGATGGCGGCGATGGGGGTTTCGAGGGCCTAGGCATTAGGGGCTAGGGGCTAGGGTTCAGGTCGTCCGCCGACCTGCCTTCTTCCACTTAACCCCTAGCCCCTAGCCCCTAGTCCCTCACTTCAGATCCTTCAGCACCGCCCGCGCCGCATTGTGC
>NZ_JAHFPF010000084.1:0-8140 GCF_023259385.1 Brevundimonas sp.
GATCCGATCCATGGCCGCCCGCGTCGCCTCGCCCTGGGCCTCCAGTCGCGCCAGCCGTTCCGCGACCAGCCTCTGTTCGGCGACCTGATCCTCTAGGGTTCCGATCCGCGCCGCCGCGCCGCCCGCCCAGACCAGGCCGCCGATCGTCTGCACCGCCAGCGCGGTGATCAGGGCCACGGGAATTTTTCGCACGCCGTCCATGCTCAAGCCCCCACGCCGGCCATGCGCCGACGCTCCTCGTCGGTCAGGAAGCTCGCCGCCTCCAGTCGCGCCCATAGCGCCTCCCGTTCGGGCTGCAGCGCCGGAACCGCATCCATGTCCGGCTCGATCCGCACGTCCGGAAAGCGACCACCCAGCCAGCCGGTCAACGCCGCCGCCGTCTTGCGCACCAGAGGGGCCACGGTCCCGCGCCAGAAAGCCACATTGGCCTCGCGATAGTTGGCGTAGGTCGCGTCCCCGGGAATCCCCAGCAGTTGCGGCGGAACTCCGAAGGCCAGCGCGATCTCCCGCGCCGCCGCGTGTTTCCCGGCGATGAAATCCATCTCCGCCGGCGTCCAGCTCAGCGGTTTCCAGTCCAGTCCGCCCTCCAGCACCAGTGGCCGGCCGGCGTTCGCCGTGCCGCTGTGCAGGTCGTCGATCTGGGTCTTCAGGGAAACGAACTGCTCGTCGGTCAGCCGCTCGCCGTCCCGCGCCGAAAAGACCAGCGCCCCGGACGGTCGCGCGGAATTGTCCAGCAGCGCCTTGTTCCATTGCCCGGACGCGTTGTGCACGTCGATGGCGAAGGCGGCCGCCTCCAGCGGCGAGAAGCCGTAGTGATCGTCAACCGGGTGGAACAGTTTCAGATGCAGCACCGGCATCCAGCCGTCCGCCGCCCGCGCCAGGGTCACAGACCGTCCGTGCACCGAATACTCATAGGCCTCAGGCCAGCCGCTTCGCCCCGGTACGACCTTCATCCGGTCGGGCCGCAGCGACCACAACTCGTCCGGCGCCACATCCCCCGCCGCCTCGACATAGGCGTTCCCCGCCGTCTGCAGCGCGCCATAGACCCCTTCCAGCCATTCCACTCCGGACTGCTCGGGATTGGGCCGCGCCAGAAGGTCCGCCAGGGGATGCTCGTCGGCCCGAACGCCGCCCGCGAACACCGCCAGCGGCGTCGCCGCCGCGGCCTCCGAGATCATCCGCACGCACCGGTAGGCCACCGGGTTCTTGGTGAAGCCTTCCGTCGCAAGGCTGGCGTAGTCCCGGGGGGTCCAACGCGCCCGGCCGCCGCCCGCCAACGCGATCAGGGCGCCGACCCGGCTGTCCTTGATCTCGGGCGCGGCGACGCGCCGCCGATCCCCGGAGGGCCGTCGCCAGTTCAGCATGATGATCTCCGTTGGCCCGGAACCGGGGGACGCCGCCTGCCGGTCTTTTCCGTCTTGCCAATAGTATGGGGCGCCAGCGCCCGACCGTTGGAAGATCGCGGACTCTTTCTTACAAGCGGCTGATCTTCCTGCGCTTCTCAGCGCCAGTTTGGACGAAGGTTCGCGACAGCCTCAGACGCCGCGCTCTTCCCGCCACTCGGGGGCCTCGAAGTCCAGCGCGTCTTCAGCCTCTTTCAACGCCAGTTCCGACACGGTCTGCCCGCGCACAGAAACGCCCGCCTCGTGCACCGTCTCGCGGCTGCCCGAGACCAGATGATGCCACGGCGCCAGGGTCCGCCCCTCATGGATGCGGCGATAGGCGCAGGACTTCGGCATCCACTCCAGCGCCTCGATGTTCCAGGGCGTCAGCTTGATGCAGTCCGGCACATGCTCCTTCCGATTGGCGTAGTCGGAGCAGGTGCATCGCACCGGGTCGAACAGCTTGCAGTGCACCCGTGTCGGGATCACCTCGCCGGTGTCCTCGTCCTCGAACCGCACTAGGCAGCACAGACCGCAGCCGTCGCACAGGCTTTCCCACTGTTCGCGGGTCATCTGGTCGAGGGTCTTGGTTTCCCAGAAGGCGGTCATCGGCGGCTCCATACGCCGATCGGGGCCTTGTGTCGCCGGGGCACTTCCCCGAAAGCCGCCGTCAAGGTAGGGAAAATCGAGTGGCGTTCGGGGGATACGCGTGATCATCGGCATCGATCTGGGCACGACCAACAGCGCGGTCGGCGTCTTTCGCAATGGCAAGGCGGAGCTGATTCCGAACAGTCTCGGCCACGTCCTGACGCCTTCGGCCGTCAGCGTCGATGAAACCTCGGGCGAAGTCATGGTCGGCCTGGCCGCGCGGGAGCGTCAGTCCACCCACCCGCGCCACACCGCCACGGCCTTCAAGCGCTACATGGGCGCCAACCGCGCGACGCCCCTGGGCAAACGTGACTTCACGGCCGAGGAACTGTCGGCCCTCGTTCTCGGCCGCCTCAAGGCCGACGCCGAGGCCTATCTGGGCGAGCCGGTGACCGAGGCGGTCATCACCGTCCCCGCCTATTTCAACGACAAGCAGCGCAAGGCCACCCGCCGCGCCGGTGAACTGGCCGGCCTTCGCGTCGAACGCCTGCTCAACGAACCCACCGCCGCCGCACTGGCCTACGGCATTCACGAACTCGGCAATGAGAGCCGTTTCCTGGTTTTCGACCTCGGCGGCGGCACCTTCGATGTCTCCGTGCTCGAAATCTTCGAGGGCGTGATCGAGGTCCGGGCCTCCACCGGCGACAATCGTCTGGGCGGCGAGGACTTCAATGATGTCCTCATCGAGGAATTCCGCCGCACCGCGGGCAAGGACATCAGCGAAAAGGACCGCGCTGACCCCACCTTGCGCGAACGCATCCGCGTCGCCGCCGAGCGGACCCGCCGCGCGCTGACCGAGGGCTCCTCGGCCACCATGTCCATCGTCTGGAAGGACCAGGCGATCGAGCGGCAGATCAGCACCGAAGAGTTCGAAATCCTTTGCACCGGCCTGCTCAACCGCCTGCGCGATCCGGTACTGCGCTCGCTGCGCGACGTGGGCATCCGCTCCGAGGACCTGTCCGAAATCATTCTGGTCGGCGGCTCGACCCGCATGCCCGTGGTCCGCAAGGCCATCACTCGCATGTTCGGCCGGTTCCCCGCCAACGCCGTCAATCCGGACGAGGCCGTCGCCCTTGGCGCCGCCGTCCAGGCCGGGCTCAAGTCCCGCGACGTGGCCCTGAAGGAAGTCGTCATGACCGACGTCTGCCCCTACAGCTTGGGGGTCGAGGTCGCCGAGCGCGGTCCGGGCGGACGCATCATCGACGGCATCTTCTCGCCGATTATCGAGCGGAACACCGTCATTCCGGCCAGTCGGACACAAAACTACGCCCCGATGCGTGATCACCAGCGCGAGCTGATCCTGCGCATCTATCAAGGGGAGTCGCGCCATGTCGTCGACAACGTCCACCTCGGCGAAATCAAAGTCCCCCTCGCCGGCGGCCGCGCTGAGGACGGCGCCACCGATGTCCGGTTCACCTATGACATCAACGGCCTGCTCGAGGTCGACGTCACGGTGATGAAGACCGGTGAGACCCGTCAGCTGATGATCGTCGATGACGATGTCGCCGCCGCACCGGACTTCGAGAAGCGCCGCGCCGCGCTCGCTGCGCTCAAGCAGCACCCGCGGGATTCCGATGCGGTGAAGACCGTCCTCGCCCGCGGCCACCGCTGCTACGAGGATGCACTCGGCGAAACGCGCCAGTTCCTCGGCGACCAGATCACCCGCTTCGAACTGGTGGTCGAAGGCCAGGACCCGCGCGAGATCGAGCACGCCATCGGCCAGCTCACCACCGTCCTCGACCAGTTCGAGGGCCAGACGTGGCTCTAGGCGGAACCATCTGGTCCATTCTCGGTCTCGAGCCGACCAATGACGAGCGCGAGGTTCGCCGCGCCTACGCCCGCCGTCTGAAAGAGGTCCATCCCGAAGACGACGCCGAAGGCTTTCAGGCCTTGCGCGAGGCCTATGAACGCGCCCTCGACATGGCCCGCCGCGGCTGGGCCGTCCCCCCTGCGCGCAAGCCGCGCAAGAAAAAGGCCGAAACGGTCATCGATGCGCCTGCTTCCGACGACCGCTGGGCGGACGACGATGCGGACCGCTGGACGGAGCCTGAGGCCGACTCGGGTGAAGGCTGGAACGACGCCGGGACAGACCGGTGGGACGTCGCCCCTCCACCGTCCGCGCCTGAACCGAAGCTGTCGCCTGAGATCGCCGCCGAGCTGGAGGCCGAAAAGGCCCGGCTGGCGGCGCACGCCGCCCTGTGCGACCAACTTGAAGGCCTGCTTCGCCAGACCACCGCGCCCTCCGGCGATGCGCTCGGCATCATGCTGCGCATCTTCCGCTCGCCCGCGATGGACTCGCTGCGAGTTCATGCAAACACCGAGTACTGGCTGGCCCACGCCATCGCCCGCGGCGGCCCGGCGGCCGACAGCCTGATCGAGTCAGCGGTCAAATTCTTCGGCTGGGACAGCGGACGGGTCGGCGTGGACATGTCCCACGCCCAGCCTGTCCTGCAGCGCCGCGAGACGGCCCTCATCATAGAACGGCTGGCCCGGCCCATGACCGTCGGCCACGACGCCTGGAAGGCCTTGCGAACGAAGCAGACCCTGTTCCGTCGCATCGCCGACCGGCTTGATCCGTTCCTGTCGCGACAGGTGACCGATCTGCTCGCCCGAGCCGCCCACGACCTTCCGGACCTGTACAGCCATCTCGACCCCGACGCCGTGGCGACCTGGCGGGCGCGTCTGGCCCATCCCCGGTTCAGCGCCCTCTTCCTGCTCAGCCTGCTGATCGTACCGCCGATCCTGGCTCTGATCGCGGTCAGCACTGGCGCGTTCGGTCCGACGGCCCTGCTCAACATCCTCGCTGCCTGGGTGGTCGCCCTGGCCGCCATGACCGGGATCGGCGCGGCCTGGGTCAACGGCGTGCTCAAGCCGGCCCGTGAATGGGCGGATCGTTATCCGTGGGACGCCCCCCTGTGGAAGCGCCTGGGCTGGGCCCCGGCCGCCGCAGCCCTGCTCACAGTCGCCCCCTTCTTCTCCAACATGGACTGGCTGTGGCCAGGGATCCTGCTGGCCGGACTGGGCCTCGTCGCCTGGGCGCGGATCGTCACCGCCCACATCCCGCCTCCGCCCATGTCCCGCTACCGGATCTCCGAATTCATTGGCGTCGTCCCGATCCTCTTCTACGTTCTCTCCCTGCCCGCCTCCGCCTCGCAGCCGACACTGATCGCCGCCATGGTCAGCGCGACCCTGGTCTTCCGCTTCGGCGGCCACGCCATCGTACAGGAATGGCTCTACCAGAGCCCGGATCGCCAGCGTCTGACTTCCCTGGTTCTGATCGTCGGCGCCGTCGTGGTGGGCGGCCTCGCCGTCCTCACCGCCCGGACCGGCGCGCCAGGCCTCGCTGTCGGCCTGGTCTGCGGCTTCGCCTTCATGGATCGCGCCCTGGCGACGGATCGCTTCGGCCCCGCATTCCAGTTCCGGCGCATCTGGCTCACGACGGGCTGGTTCGGCGCCCTGTTCGTCTCGGGCTTCGGGGAAGCAATGGCGAAGACCGCTCCTGCGGCCTTCGCCGTCTGGCTGGTGATCGCGGGCGTCATCACCGGCGCCGCCGCCTTCCTTCCCGAGCCTGGCCGCAAGAAGCGCAAACCCGGCGCGCTGGCCTGATCGTCAGTGACTGACCGACTTGGAGAACAGGTTGATCACCAGCACGCCGCTGACGATCATCGCCAGCCCGGCGATGGCCGGCAGATCCAGCTTCTGTTTGAACAGCACTGCCCCGATCGCCGCGATCATCACCACGCCCAGCCCGCTCCAGATCGCGTAGGCCAGCCCGACGGGAATCTGCTTCAGCGCGATCGACAGCAGGTAGAAGGCGATCAGGTAGCAGACGCCCATCCCCAGCGTCGGCCACGGCCGGGTGAACTGCTGCGACATCTGCAGCATCGTCGTCCCCGCCACTTCCAGCCCGATGGCGCCCGCCAGGGCGGCCCAGGTCAGCGGGTTCATCGCGCCGTCTCCATCAGGGTATGGCCCGGCGTCAGCAGCGACAGCAGCGCCCGGCGCTGGTCCGGCGATACGTCGTAGACTCCGAAGATGTCCGACATCCACAGGCCGTCGGCCACCAGTCGCAACAGCAGGGCGTCATCCGCCCCGACCGGGTCGGTCGGATCGTCCGCTCGCACCGGAGCCGTCGCTGTCGACCAGCGCTCGCGCAGGGACGGCTCGATGGCGCAGGCGGCCAGGATGGCTCGCCCGATGCTCACGTCTTCCGAAGTCACCGCATCGTTGATCGTCACGCGCAGGTAAGCGCGCGCCAGCCGTCCGTATGGCTCCGGATCGCGCGCCGCCTCATCCAGGATCGACGCGCTGAACATCTCGCCCAGATAGTCCACCACGCCTTCGAGCAAGGCCATCTTGGTCGGGAAATGATGAAGCAGCGCGCCCTTGCTGACCGTGGTGCGCGCCGCGACCGCGTCCAGAGTGAAGCCTCGCGGCCCCAGTTCGGCGACGACTTCCAGCGCCTTGTCCATGATCTCGGCGCGGGTGGTGTCGGGCGCGCGGCGGCGTGTCTTGATGTCCATTCGCCTTACATACCGGCTGGACGGTAAGGGTCAATCGCGCAAGGCCGTGGCGATGCGCCGCCCCCTCCTCTATATGGCCCGCCATGGCTGCCCGTCCCCCCCTCGTCGCTCTCAAGGATGTCCGTCTTCAGGACGGTCAACGCCCATTGTTCGACGGTGTCGACATGGCCATCGAGCCGCGCACCCGCGCCGCCCTCGTCGGCCGCAACGGGGCGGGCAAGTCGACCCTGATGAAGATGGTCATGGGCCTCATCGAGCCCGACGCCGGCGACCGCTCGGTCCAGGCCGGCGTTCGCTTCGCCTATGTCCCGCAGGAGCCGGACATCGCGGGCGAGACCCTGCTCGACTACGCCGCCTCGGGCGGCGCCCAGCCCTGGACCGCCGAAAGCTGGCTGACCACCTTCGGTCTCGACGCACACAAGCCCGCCGTCAATCTTTCGGGCGGCGAGACCCGCCGCGCCGCGCTGGCCAAGGCCTTCGCCGAGGAGCCGGACCTGCTCCTGCTCGACGAGCCGACAAACCACCTCGACATCCTGGCCATCGAATTGCTGGAGAGCGAACTGCTCTCCGCGCGCTTCTCCGTCCTGGTCGTCAGCCACGACCGCGCCTTCCTGAACCGCGTCACCCAGTCGGTGCACTGGCTCGAAGGTCGCCGCGTGCGCACGCTCGACAAGGGCTTCGTCGCCTTCGACGACTGGGCCGACAAGGTCATGGAAGAGGAGGCGGAGTCGCTGCGCCGCCTGACCAAGAAGATCGAGGCCGAGACCTACACCTTCTACCGCTCCATCACCGCCCAGCGCACCCGCAACGAGGGCCGCGCCCGCGCCCTGATGGCCATGCGCGCCGACCGCGCCGATCGGGTCAAGGACCTGCCGCGCGAGCTCCAGCTCGGCGTCGACAGCGGCGTCACCTCCGGCAAACTGGTCGCCGACCTCAAGGGCGTCAGCAAGCGGTTCGGTGATCGCGTCATCTTCAAGAACCTGACCACCCGTGTCATCCGCGGCGACCGACTGGCCATCGTCGGTCCCAACGGCGCGGGCAAGACCACGCTGGTCAAGGTCTTGCTGGGCGAACTCCAGGCCGACGAGGGCAGCGTCCGCCTCGGCGCCAATCTCGACCCGGTCTATCTTGATCAGTCCCGCGAGGGCCTGAAATCCGACATGACCCTGTGGGACGCCCTCACCCCCGGCGGCGGCGACTCCATCCTGGTGCGCGGCGTATCCAAGCATGTGGCCGCCTACGCCAAGGACTTCCTCTTCTCCGAGGCCCAGCTGCGCCAGCCGATCTCGACGCTGTCGGGCGGCGAACGCAACCGCCTGCTGCTGGCCCGCGCTCTGGCCAAGCCCGCCAATATGCTGGTCCTCGACGAGCCGACCAACGACCTCGACATGGACACGCTCGACAAGCTGGAAGAGCTGCTCGAGTCCTATGACGGCACCCTGATTCTGGTCAGCCACGACCGCGATTTCGTCGACCGCCTGGCCACCTCGACCATCGCGATGAATGGCCGCGGCGACATCGTCGAAACCCCCGGCGGCTGGACCGACTTCATTCGCCAGAATCCCGGGTTCCTCCAGCCCGGCGCCA
>NZ_JAHFPF010000084.1:8150-12686 GCF_023259385.1 Brevundimonas sp.
CGGCGCCAATCCGCGCCCACAGGACAAGGAGGCCGCCAAACGCGCCGAGGCCAACCCCGCCCCGGCCTCCGTCGCCGCCGCGCCCAGGAAGCCCGGCAAGCTGACCTTCAAGGACAGCCATCGCCTCAAGGAGCTGGAAGGCCTGCTCGAAAGCCTGCCCGGCCAGATCGCCAAACACGACGCCGCCCTGGAGGATCCCGAACTTTACAGCCGCGATCCAAAGGCCTTCGACCGCGCCATGACCGCAGCCGCCCGGGCGCGCGAGCAGCTCGAGAACGCCGAACTGGAATGGCTCGAGTTGGAAGAGAAGAAGGCCGCGCTCGGCGCCTGATTTCGGCGTCCGAACGCCGCATCGCCAAGCCCGGCCGTTCGGCCTAGCCTTCTGCCATGCCCGCTGCCGTCCGCCGTCTTGAGCTGACCCCGTCCGAACGCCGCGCGGCCGCCCGGACCAACGCTGCGCTCGGCGTCATGCCTCGCCTCAAGACCGACGGCTGGCGACTGCAGGCCGGCCAGTGGGCCAGCGGCGCCTTCGGGGGAGCGGCCCAGGCGGTCACTGCGGCCTGGCTCCGCCGTCGCGGCGTCCGCGTCGAGACCCTGTGTATTTCCTCTCCCGACGGCGACGTCACCCTGCGCATCCTGCATCCGCCCGGCCCGCCGCGCGGCGTGGTCCTCGACATGCACGGGGGCGGCTGGGTTGTCGGCAGCGCGGGTCTCAACGATCATCTCAACGCCGACCTCGCCGCCGAAGCCGGCCTGGCCGTCGTCTCTGTCGACTATCGCCTGCTCAGCGAAACCCGAGGCGTCCTGCTCCAGCACGCCATCGCCGACTGCGCCGCCGCGGGGCGCTGGCTGATCGACCACGCCGCCGCCCGTTTCGGCACCACCGATGTCTTCATCTGCGGCCAGTCCGCCGGCGCCCACCTGGCCGCCCTGACCACCATGGCCCTGCGCGACGAGGGCCGCCTCGGCGCGGTGCGCGGCTGCGTTCTCGTCTATGGCGTCTACGATCTCAGCGGCACGCCGTCCGTCCGCGCCGCGGGCCGGGACGCCCTGATCCTCAACGGCCCGACCCTGGCCGCCGATCTCGGGCGCCTGCTGCCTGATCGCGACGAGGCCGGGCGCCGTCGTGCCGACGTCTCCCCGCTGCACGCCTCCATGCGCGGTCTCCCGCCCGCTCTCTTCATCGCCGGTGATCTGGATCCCCTGCGCGACGACAGCCTGCTGATGGCCGACGCCTGGTCCGCCGCCGCGCGCTCGGAGTTGATCGAGATTCCGCTCGCCCCACACGGTTTCATCCATTTCAGCGGCCCGGTCGCCCGGCGAGCGCTCAAGGAAATCAGCGGCTGGCTGGACCGCACCGTCTCTAGGTGAGCGAATTTCCGGGCGTTTCGGATCAGAATTGACCCTGTTTCGCGCCCCTGTGAATAACACTGCAATAGCTTCACAATTCGAAGAAATTCGTTGCTGTACGAAAGTCGATACAGGGTTCGGACAAGTTTTATCCCGAAAATCGTCCACAACCGGATGATTCGAGGTGCTTGCTGGATCCCGGATTTGGAGCGAGCTTGATCAGGCCGAGGGACACGGCGGCGCGGAAATCCGGGGAGACCCGGGGCTCAAGGCGAACCGGCCCGGCTCTCTGACCCGACGCTGCGGGCGGTCTTCGGACCGTAACGGGCGGGAGGCAGGATCAAGGCTCCAAGGGAATGTCGAAGGCTTCGGCCAGAGACGGAACCGGAAGGGAACCGGATCAGGATCGAAGGACGGCGCAGGCCAGACCTGTGGAACGCCGGAGACCAGGAGCGCGAGAAGATACAGCTGACCATCGCCGGGGTTCGCTCCGCTGATGCTGAAGCCAGGGTCTGAAACCTCAAAGGCCAAGTCCAACCCGGACTTGGCGAGGGGACGAGGAGCACCGGTTCGCCGAGGCCCTTCGTCCCCTCGCTCAATTCCGGCGTCTGACGCCGTTCTCCTTCGCCCTTTCGCCGCCATCGCCTTGGCCGTACATAAGGCCATGACCTCGCGTGGGAATCGCCGTTTCGCACCCGACCGCCGCACCCTGCTCGCCGGAGCCGGGGCTCTGGCCGCCACGACCGTGCTGGCGGGCTGCAACCGTTCCGAGGTCGAACCCGACGCCGATGGCCGCATTCGCCTGCGCTTCGCGACCGACTGGCGCGCCCAGGCCGAGCACGGCGGCTTCTATCAGGCGCTCGCCTCGGGGGCCTATGCAAAGCGCGGCCTGAACGTCCAGATCATCCAGGGCGGCCCGGGCGTGAACGTGCCTCAGCTGCTTGCGGCCGGCGCCGTCGAACTGGGCATGGGCTCCAACAGCTTCATCCCCATGAGCTTGGTCGCCGAGGGCGCCCCGGTGAAGGCCGTCGCCGCCTTCTTCCAGAAGGATCCGCAGGTCCTCATCGCCCACCCGGATCCCGCGTTGAGGAGCATCGCAGACCTCGCCGGACGCCCCTTCCTTCTGGCCGACGCCTCGATCAACGCCTTTTGGGTCTGGCTGAAGGCCAGGTACGGCTTCACCGACGACCAGGTCCGCAAATACACCTTCAACCCCGCGCCCTTCCTCGCCGACCCGCGCGCCGTGCAGCAGGGCTATCTGACGTCCGAGCCCTACACGATCGAGAAGGAGGCGGGCTTCGAGCCGCGCGTCTTCCTGCTCGCCGACGAAGGCTACCCCTCCTACGCCACCATGGTGCTGGCCCCGAACGCCTTCGCCCGCGACAACGGCGACGCCCTGCGCGGCTTCATCGCCGCTTCGGCCGAAGGCTGGCGCGACTACATCCAGGGCGACGGCAAGGCCGCCGACGCCCTGATCCGGAAAGACAATCCGGAGATGACCCAGGACATTCTCGATCAGGCCCGCGCCAAGCTGAAGGCCAACGGCATCGTCGATGGCGGAGACGCCGCCCTCTATGGCCTCGGAACCATGACCAACGAGCGCTGGCAGGCCTTCTTCGACGTCACCAGCCAGGCCGGCGTCTATCCGACCAACCTGGATTGGCGGCAGGCCTTCACCACCCAATACCTGCCCGGGCGTGGCCGTGGCTGATGTCGTCGCGGCGCTGACCGGCGCCGTCGTCCGCTATGCGGACCGGGCCGCCATCGGCCCCCTGAACCTGTCTGTCGCCCCGGGTGAGATCGTCGCCGTCGTCGGCGCCTCCGGTGCGGGCAAGTCGACGGCCCTGCGCCTGCTCGCCGGACTGGAGCGCCCGTCCGAGGGCCAGGCGATCACCACCGCCCCGGGCCGCACCGCCTTCGTCTTCCAATCTCCCACCCTGATGCCCTGGGCGGACGCCCAGACCAATGTCGCCCTGCCGCTCGAGCTGTCCGGAACGCCGAAGGACGAGGCCCGCGCCCTGGCCGCCGCCGCCCTCGCCTCCGTCGGCCTCGGTGAACGCCTGACCGCCCGCCCGCGCCAGCTCTCGGGCGGCATGGCCATGCGCGCCTCCCTGGCCCGGGCGTTGGTCACCCAGCCCGACCTGCTCCTGCTGGATGAGCCCTTCGCCGCGCTCGACAGCGTCACCCGCCGCCATCTGATCGAGGACCTGCACAGTCTCTGGGCCGGACGGTCGCCACGCCCCGCCATCGTCTTCGTCACCCATGACATCGAGGAAGCCGTCTATCTGGCCGGACGCACCGTCGTGCTCGACGCCGTCAGCGGACAGGTGGCCATGGCCCGCCCGACGCCAGGCGATATCCCGCGCCAGGCGGGCTGGCGCGCCGATCCCGATTACCGCGAGACGGTCGAGACCCTGGCCGCCGCCCTCGCCCACGCCATGCCGGACCGCGTCGCGTGAGCCGCCTTGTCGCCCCGCTGGCGCTGATCGCCCTGCTGCTCGCGGTCTGGGAGATCGCCTGCCGCCTGTGGCAGGTCCCCGTCTACTTCCTGCCGCCGCCCAGCGCGGTCGTCGTCTCCCTCGTCGAACGCGCGCCCATCCTCGCCGGGTCCGCCCTCCAGACCTTCCGCATGGCGCTGCAGGCCTTGGCCGTCGCGGCCCTGCTCGGCGGCGGCCTGGCTCTGGCGGTGTCGATCAGCCGCACGGCCGAGCACGCCGTCCGTCCGCTCGCCGTGGCCCTGCAGGTGACCCCGATCGTCGCCATCGCGCCCCTCGTCCTGATCTGGGCCGGGCTCGACCACGCCGACCGCGCGGTCGTCGCCCTGGCCGCCGCCGTCGCCTTCTTCCCGATCTTCTCGGGCGTCCTGACGGGGCTGAAGTCCGCCGACCCGGACCTCGAACGCCTGTTCGACCTCTACGGCGCCTCACGCGTCCAGCGCCTCATTCGCCTGCGCATCCCCGCCGCCCTGCCTTTCGCGCTGGAGGGCCTTCGCGTCGCCTCGGGTCTGGCGGTCATCGGGGCGGTGGTCGCAGAGTTCGTCTCCGGCTCCGGCGCGACCCAGGGCCTGGCCTGGCGGCTGCTCGAATCCGGCAGCCGCCTGCGCACCGCCGACATGTTGGCGGCCCTGATCTGCCTGATGGCCATGGGGCTGGCGCTCAGCGGTGTGGTCGGTCTCGTTGAGCGCCG
>NZ_JAHFPF010000085.1:0-10071 GCF_023259385.1 Brevundimonas sp.
GACGCCAACACCCGCCTGCCGGGCCGCCTGACCGCCCGGACCTGCCGCGGCATCTCCGGCGTCCGCGTCGCGCCGCCCGCGCCTCCGGCCCCGCCGGCGCCCCCGGCCCCGCCCCGGGTCAGGAATTTCGTGGTCGCCAGCGGCCGCTGACAAAAAAGGCCCCCGTCTCAGACGAGGGCCTTTTCCTTTATCTCAGGCCCATCAGACCTTGATCGGCACGGCCGTGCGGATGTGCACGTCCTTGAGCTGGCGCTCGCCCGCCTCGGTCGGGGCGTTCATCAGCAGATCCTCGCCCTGCTGGTTCAGCGGGAAGGCGATGACCTCGCGGATGGCGGTCTCGCCGGCCAGCAGCATGACGATGCGGTCGATGCCGGGGGCCAGGCCGCCGTGCGGCGGCGCGCCGTAGCGGAAGGCGTTCAGCATGCCGCCGAACTGCTCCTCGACGACCGAGGCGTCGTAGCCGGCGATGCCGAAGGCCTTGAGCATGATCTCGGCCTTGTGGTTCCGGATCGCGCCCGAGCACAGCTCATAGCCGTTGCAGACGATGTCGTACTGATAGGCCCGGATGGTCAGCGGGTCCTGGGTCTCCAGGGCCTCCAGACCGCCCTGCGGCATCGAGAACGGGTTGTGGCTGAAGTCGACCTTCTTCTCTTCTTCCGACCATTCGAACATCGGGAAGTCGACGATCCAGCAGAATTTGAACTGGTTCTCGTCGATCAGCTTCAGCTCCGTGCCCACGCGGGTGCGGGCCAGGCCGGCGAATTTGGCGAAGACGCCCGGGTTTCCGGCGACGAAGAAGGCGGCGTCGCCCTTGCCCAGGCCGAGCGCGGTCATCAGGGCCTCGGTCGGCTCCTGACCCAGGTTCTTGGCGATCGGGCCGCCCCAGGCGTTCTGGTCGTCCGACCAGAAGATGTAGCCGAGGCCCGGCTGGCCCTCGCCCTGGGCCCAGGAGTTCATGCGGTCGCAGAAGGCGCGCGAGCCGCCGGTCGGGGCCGGGATGGCCCAGACGGCGTTCTTGTCGTCGGCGCCGAGAATCTTGTTGAACAGGCCGAAGCCGCCGTCGCGGAAGTGGTCCGAGACGTCCTGCATCTTGATCGGGTTGCGGGTGTCCGGCTTGTCGGTGCCGTACCAGGCCATCGACTGGGCATAGGTCAGGCGCTGGAAGCCGCCGTGCTCGAACTGCTCGCCGAAGTCGTTGGTGAAGGTATGGGTCCCGCTGATCGGCGAAACCGGCAGACCTTCCGAGAACTCCTCGAAGACACCGTGCATGACGGGCTCGATGGCGGCGAAGACGTCCTCTTGCGTGACGAAGCTCATCTCGACGTCGAGCTGGTAGAATTCCAGCGAACGGTCGGCGCGCAGGTCTTCGTCGCGGAAGCAGGGCGCGATCTGGAAATAGCGGTCGAAGCCCGAGACCATGAGCAGCTGCTTGAACTGCTGCGGGGCCTGCGGCAGGGCGTAGAACTTGCCCGGATGCAGGCGCGAGGGCACCAGGAAGTCGCGGGCCCCTTCGGGCGAGGACGCGGTCAGGATCGGGGTCTGGTACTCGAGGAAACCCTGGCCGACCATGCGCTGGCGGATCGAGGAGATGACCTTGGAGCGCAGGACGATGTTCTTGTGCAAGCGCTCGCGGCGCAGGTCGAGGAAGCGGTTGGCGAGGCGGATTTCCTCCGGATACTCCTGATCGCCGAAGACCGGCATCGGCAGTTCGGCGGCTTCCGACAGGACCTCGAGGCCCTGGACGCGGACTTCCACTTCACCGGTCGGCAGCAGGGCGTTGACGGTGCTGGCGTCGCGCATGACGGCCTCACCGTCGATGCGGATGACGCTTTCGGCGCGCAGGCGCTCGACGATCTCGAAGCCCGGCGTCGACGGGTGCAGCACCAGCTGGGTGATGCCGTAGTGGTCGCGCAGATCGACGAACAGCAGGCCGCCGAGGTCGCGCTTGCGGTGCACCCAGCCCGACAGGCGGACATTGGCGCCGGCGTCGGTCGAACGGAGGGCGCCGCAGGTGTGGGAGCGGTAGGCGTGCATGGTCGGTTCGTCTTGGATTCGGGCCCGCGAGGGGCGGAATTCGGGAGGCCGGAAGGGCGCATCATCGCCTGCGAAAGTCAAGGTGCGAGGCGGTTCGAGGCACATCCGTGCAGGGTGAAAGGTGGGTGCGAACAGTGCGAACGATATGGACAGGTCGGACGCGCGAGACGCGTGAAATACACCGCTCATCCCGTTTGTAGGATTCTTGTCCGGCGTGCGTGCCCGATGTGGCCCATGCGGCCAGTGTGGCGCACGAATACGTCTCGATCGGACGCATGCTAGATTCCTAAGGATTTACCTAGTTCAGCAGCCTCGGCATTGCTCTGATCGCATAGCCAAGCTGTGAACAAGGTGGCAGCGTAACGGCATGAGCAGATACGACTTCCTGTGCGTGGCAGCTGTCACGGGGTACCTCATAGCTTTGGCGTGCTTTGCGAGCGGCCCATTCGGTGGGCTTTCTGCAGTCCTAGCCGCTCCTGCGCTTGCGGCTTGGGTTCAGGCTGTCGGTGGCATAGCCGCTGTCTTAGCTGCTCTTTTGGTTGGTGAATCTCAGTTCAAGCAACATCGGGCCGCCCGCAAAGAAGACGCGCGAAATCGGACTCAAACCGCGATGCGCTCAGCCTGGTGGATTTGCACACTGATTCAAGCGACTGCCACCCTCGCCGCAGGCGAGGAGAAAAAGAATGGGTTTGCTCCGGGCGTGGCATCCGCTCTCTCGGTTCAGACCAGCACCGCTTTAGACATGCTCAAGGCTGTGAACTTGGCAGACCTTCCCGATGGCGACGCCGTGAACGTCGTACTCAACTTTCAACAGGTCGCAGCGTCACTTCTCTCCATGCTCGCTCTAGTCGAGAAGCACGGCACCCCCATTACGTCATTCGAAAATCTAAACTCGACGGTCGGGGACGCGAGCAGGCGGCTAAACGAGGCCGTTGGGCGGTATGAAGCGACCGGAGGCGGCAAAGTTCACTGAGCCCTGAGGCTCCCCCGCATACACATGAGAACATCCGGTCCACAGGCGGCGGCGTTCCGTCCACGGACGAAGCGTCCGGATGGATGGCGAAGGCGGCGCATCTGCTATGGTGAACGCAATGACCGCCCGCCCCGCCCCGCCCGATCAGATGCGCCTGCCCCTGCAGAGCGACCTGCCCGAGGGGCCCGACGGCTTCGTGGTCTCGGACTGCAATCGCGCGGCGGTCGAGGCGCTGGCGGACTGGCCCAACCTGATCGGCGGCGTCATGGCCATCTGCGGCCCGGCGGGCAGCGGCAAGAGCCGCCTGGGCCAGATCTGGGCCGAACGGGTCGGCGCGGTCGCCTTCCACGGCGGCGAGGCGGCCCTGGTCGATCCGCTGGAGATCGAGGGCCGTCCCGTCCTGCTGGACCGGGCCATGGACGCCGACGACGAGACTCTGTTCCACCTGATCAATCTGGCCCAAGCCCCGGGCGGGGCCATGCTGATGATCTCGCGCCCCGCCCCCTCGGCCTGGGCCGTCACCCTGCCGGACCTGCGGTCGCGGCTGGACGCGGTGATCAGCGTGCCGGTCGAGGCGCCGGACGACGCCGTGCTGGCCGCCATGCTGGAGGCCCGCTTCGCCGAGCGCGGCATCCGCCCGGCCAAGGACGTCATCCCCTATCTGCTGCGCCGCATCGACCGCTCGGCGGCGGCGGCGGAGGCCGTGGTGGAGCGGCTGGACGCCCTGCACCGCCCCGTGACGCGGGCGCTGGCGCGCGAGGCCCTGGAAGGGGCGGATGAGAGCGACGAACCGTTCGAGTGAGGCGATGCGCGAGACGGCGCCCGCCCGAGCCAGGCTTGAAGGCCTGACGTCAGCGCGCCGCAGCGTCTTCCAGGCCGAGCAGGCTGGTTGCACTGAACGTCGGGGCCAAGATGGCGATATCATAGCCCAGCGCCAGATCCCGCCATTCCGGCGGTGCGGACGCCAGACCCTCGGCCCGGAGCGCCCGGAGATCGACCAGCATCCATGATCCCGGCGCGGCGTCAGCCGGCTGGGCGAGGACGACATCCTTGCGCCAGTCCGGCCCCTCGTCGTCGGCCATGTCGAAGGCCTGTATGGCGGCGGGCCGCCCGACGCCGGCATAGCCGGCCGTAGACCCCTTGGCGCCCACCACCATGATATGCAGGGCCGTGACGCCTTCACCCTCGGCGCGCTCGGCCACATAGGCGCCGAGGTCGCGCTGATCGAGCGGATTGAGCGACTTGTAGAAATGCCAGGCGCCGAATTTCAGCAGAACCCTCGCGCCGGGATTTTCGGCGAGGTGGGCGGCGAGCGTGCGCTTCATCAGCCGCGCGCGGCGTCCGTTGGGATCGCCCTGGCGCGCCTGCGACGCCAGATAGATGGCGCGGGTTTCGGTCAGCAGGCCGAACAGATACTGGGCGCGCGCCCCGCCGTCCTGCGCGATCGCGGCGGCGGCCTGATCGAGGTCGCCCTGCGTGACGGTGAGCAGGAAGAGATCGCCGGGCGAGCCTGAGGCGAGCGCGGCGGCGGTCGCTTCCTGATCCTGCGCGGCCAGACCAGTCAGCGCGGTCCGGGCGAGCGGACCCGGGTTGGCGGCCAGCATTTCCTGAAGCAGATGGCCGCTGGAACCGAGGAACTCCTGATCCAGTCCCCAGAGCTCGAAATCCGGACCCGCCGCGGCGGCGCAGTCCCCCGCCGTCCGGACTTCATCGCGCCCGCTGTAGAAGGCGATACCGTCCGGATGGGCGCCCAGGAAGTCGGCCATCCGGGCTTCCCGGTCGTCTGATCGCATGACGGAATCGACAACGCGGGCCGCTTCCGGGCCGGTCTCGATGGCCATGGCGGTCAGGCCGGAGGGCGCCATCATGCGGCAGATCTGGGTCGTGAAGGCCGGGATCTCGCGGGTCATGTGGCTTTCGCCGATCAGGACGTAGCGGCTGGCCGCGACCGCGTCGGACAGAATGCGCGCGCCCGCGCCTGACAGACCGTCCGGATTGACGTCCAGAGGGGCGATGGCCCGGGCGAGGCGCGACGGGAAGAGCGAGGGCGACGCCTCCTCGGCGACCGAGCCGGTCGCAAAGGCGCCGAGGCCGGCCAGAAGGACCGCCGACAGACCCCAATGAATTCTACGCACGCGCCCCTCCGAAAACGACTCAACGGGGTGTCGTCTAGCAAGGCCCGGAGGGAGGGGCCAATGGACTCCGAACCGTCTTAACCCTGACGGCCCCGTTCAGCGGGGGTTCATGGCGCGGGGCCGAAACTTCTCCTCAGTTGGTTCATCCGCTGTCGTCCTTCGGGTCGGCGGCGACCTGCAAGGAGACGCATGATGAAGACGAACAAAGCCCTGATCGCCGGGTTCGCGGCCCTCGCCGTGGTCGCCACCCCTATGGCCGCCGCCGCCCAGTCGTGGCGCGACCATGATCGCCACGACCGCTATGAGCGCCGCTACGACCGTGATGGCCGCTATGACCGGTATGACCGTCATGATCGGCGCGACTATCGCCGCTGGGAGCGCGACCAGCGCCGCTGGGAACGTGATCAGCGTCGCGAGTATCGTCGCTGGGCCCGCGGCCAGGCCATTCCGCGCGAATACCGCAGCCGCTGGTATGTGAACGACTACCGCCGCTACGGCTACGCCCCGCCCCCGCGCGGCTACGGCTACTACCGCACGGACACCGGCGACGTGGTGCTGGCCGCCATCGCCACCGGCGTGATCATCTCGCTGCTGTCGAATTAAGACCGCCGGAATGAAAGAGCCCGCCCGGAGCGATCCGGGCGGGCTTCTTCGTGCGCAAACGTCAGCGGCGGATGGCCTCGAACCCGCCGGTGAAGACCGCCTCCATGGCGTCGCAGATGGCGACCATCTCGGAGGATTTGCACAGGCCGTCGGACAGGACGTCGATCCGGCCCGTCTGGGCCAGCGACAGGGTCAGGGCGCCGGACAGCAGGTGGTAGAACCAGAACAGCTGGCGCTCGGGCGTGTCGGGCGAGACGCGGCGCAGCAGGCCGATGAAGCGGTGGATCACCGGGTCGAAATGCTGGTGCATGGTGTCGCCGCCCCAGACCGGGGTGTTGTTCACCTGGGCCACCAGGGCGGCGTAGTTCAGCCAGGCCGGATCGCCCTCGTTGAGCAGCAGGAACAGGGGCCTGAGGAAGGCGTCCAGGACGCCGCGCACCGTCATGGCGTCGCCGTGCTCGGCCTCGTAGCGGTCCAGGCTTTCCAGCCGCATCTGGTTCACCACCTCGGCGCGGCGACCGAAGGTCGAGGTGAACAGCCGGGCCTTGTCCTCGAAATAGTAGTGGACCAGGGCCGTATCCACGCCCGCCTCGGCGGCCACGGCCCGGAGCGTCACGCCGTGCAGGCCGTCGCGGGCGAACAGGCGCTCGGCCGCGTCCAGGATGCGCGTGGTGGTCTCCTCGCGGCGCTGGGCCTTGGGCTTGAGCGGCACCCGGGGTCGGGTGGATTTTGGCCGGGCGGCGGTGTCGGTCATCACCCTCTTGTACCCGAGAACACCGGTCTCAGGCGATCCCGCACGCGCAGCAGCAGGATCAGCAGCTTCGCCTTGCGCGTATGATGATCCAGGGCCGCCCGCCACCAGCCGCGCCGCACCCGGCCGCCGGGCGTGGCGTCGAACACCATCCAGTCGTCGCCGCGGGGGTCGTAGGCGGGCCAATCCTCGCCCGGCGAGCCGTCCCGGGCGAAGGCGATCCAGCGGGCGTGCATCCCGGCGCTGACGGCGCAGTCGGCTTCGGTGGCGGCCGGGGCGCCGTCCGGGCGGCGGTCCAGCGTCTCGAAGACATGGAAGATCTCGGCGGCGTGGTTGGCGCGCGGCATGGTCTCGCGCCTGGCTTCTTCAACATAGTCAAAGGCGTAGAGCCAGGCCTTCGACCGTCGCGGACGGCCGGCGATCCAGCGGGCCGGACCGGCGAAGCCGAAGTCCCGGAAGCCCAGGCGGACCAGTTGCTCCTCGTCGCCGTCGGCCTCCGGATAGAGGCGGGCCAGTGCGGCGTTCGGCTTGATCATCTGTCCGAACCGCTTCAGGCCGCCGCCGTAGTTGAGCAGCGAGTCCTCGCCGCTGTTGGCGCCGATCATCAGGGGCACGTCGGCGAAATCCCCTCTCGCGAAGGCGCCGATCGGGTCGCGGGTCAGGAGCCGGCCGTCGATCACCGGCCCGAAGGCGGACTCGACCGCGACCAGCCGGTCCGCCGGAACAGCGCGCAGGGCGGCGGCGTCGGGATCGGCCAGGCCCAGCGCCGTCGCGGCGGCCACGCCCTTGGCCTCAGCCGCCTTCAGGGGCGCGGCAGGCAGCCAGCCGCCGCCGGACTGGACGACCGCCTTGTGGAACAGCCCCCTCGCCCGCCGGGCCGTCATCAGGGCCAGGATGTCCAGCCCGCCCGCCGATTCCCCGAACAGGGTGACGTTGGCCGGGTCGCCCCCGAAGGCGGCGATGCTGTCGCGCACCCATTCCAGGGCCGCGATCTGATCCAGCAGGCCCGGCGCGCCGAGCGGCTCGTCCGCAGGAGCTTCGGCGGTCAGGGCGGGATGGGCGAAGAAGCCGAGCTGGCCCAGCCGGTAGTTGACCGTGACCAGCACCACTCCGTCCCGGGCGAAGGCCGCGCCGTCGTAGAAGGGCAGCGATCCGGCCCCCATCCGGTTCGAGCCGCCGTGCAGCCAGACCATCACCGGCGCCGGGGTCGTGGCCTCGGCCGGGGCCCAGACATTCAGGGTCAGGCAGTCTTCCGAGGTCGGTTCGGGCGCGCCGCCGATGCTGACGATGTCGGCGACATCGGAGGGCCCGGCCTGGGGCGGGGCGCAGCCGAACGCCGCGGCGTCACGCTGCCCCTCCCAGCGCGGATGCGGCTGGGGCGGCCGCCAGCGCAGGTCGCCGACCGGCGGCGCGGCATAGGGGATCCCGCGCCAGACATGGGCCGCGCCCTCGCGCCGTCCGCGCAGGGCGCCGGCCCGTGTGTGCGCGACGGGAGCGGCCGCGCCGGTGTCGATCTGAGCCATCTGTTTCCATCCCGGCGCGATCTGCGTCGCGCTCAAGTCCTCGAATGTGGACGCTCACCTTGGCCCGGTCGAGCGGCTTCGGCAAACATCATTCATGAGAAAATGAAGAATGTTGACAGCGTGGCCGTTCGTGGCTCACCGTCCGGCCCAATCCAGATCAGCGGCGATCAACGCCGGCGCGTGGATGAGGAAACGGACCGATGCGGAAGACAGGACAACTGCGCCTGGCGCTGATGAGCAGCGTCTTTTTGACGGCCCCGCTGTTTGCGGCGCCCGCCCTGGCCCAGGAGGCGCCGGCCGGCGAGGAACAGGCCGCCGACCTGGGCGAGGTGGTGGTCACCGCCCGCCGGCGCGAGGAGTCGCTTAAAGACGTGCCGGTGGCCGTCACCGCCGTCAGCAGCGAGCGGCTGGAACAGACCGGCGCGCTGGACATCACCGCCCTGCAGCAGCAGACGCCGAACGCCACGGTGCAGATCGCGCGCGGCACCAACTCGACCCTGACCACCTTCATCCGCGGCGTCGGCCAGCAGGATCCGCTGTGGGGCTTCGAGCCCGGCGTGGGCCTGTATGTGGACGACGTCTACATCGCCCGGCCGCAGGGCGCTGTGCTGGACATCTTCGACATCCAGCGCCTGGAGGTCCTGCGCGGTCCGCAAGGCACGCTGTACGGCCGCAACACCATCGGCGGCGCGATCAAATACGTGACCAAGCGCCTGAGCCAGGAGCCGGAGCTGACCCTGCGCGGCGCCTACGGCAGCTACAACCAGGTCGACCTGATCGCCTCGGGCTCGACCCCGCTGACCGACACCCTGCGCATCGGCGGGGCCATCGCCCGCTACACCCGCGACGGCTATGGCGAGAACCTGACCACGGGCGCCGAGCACTACAACAAGGACGTCACCGCGTGCCGCGTCAGCCTGGAGTGGACGCCGACCGGGGACCTGTTCTTCCGCCTGTCGGGCGACATCACCGAGGATGAGTCCAACGCCCGCCACGGCTATCGCATCGTCGCGCCGTCGCCGGACAGCGTCTATGACACCCGCGCCGGCATCGGCGACGACGGCTATGTGCGCACGCGGGGCCTGTCCTTCACCGGCGAATGGGCGGCGAGCGACAGCCTGACCTTCAAGTCCGTGACCGCCTGGCGGGACGGCGACACCAAGGGCGACGGCATCGATTTCGACGGCCTGCCGCAGCCGATCCTCGACATCCCCGGCTACTACGCCGACAGCCAGTTCACCCAGGAATTCCAGCTGCTGTTCCAGGGCGAGCGCTGGCAGGGCGTGGCGGGCGTCTTCTACATGGACGCTTCGGCCGAAGGGGCGTTCGACACGGTGATCGGCCTGTATCCCAGCATGGGGCCGGGCCTGCCCGCGGGCCTGACCACCTACACCGGCGGCAAGGTGGACACCGAAAGCTTCGCCGTCTTCGCCGACTTCAGCTACGACCTGACCGACCAGCTGTCGATCTCGCTGGGCGGCCGCTGGACGCGGGACGAGAAGAGCGTCACCCAGCTGCGCCAGAACTACCTGGGCGTCCGCAGCCCGTTCTTCGGCAACGCCGGCGCCATTCCGGCGGGCGCGCCGTCGACCAAATACAGCGCCTCGGACACCTATTCGGAGTTCACGCCGCGGGTCAGCGCCAGCTACAAATTCACCCCCGAGCTGACCGGCTACGTCTCCTTCGGGCGCGGCTTCAAGTCGGGCGGGTTCGACATGCGCGGCGACGCCTCCCTCTATCCGGACACGGTCAAGGGCTATCAGCCGGAGCTGGTCGACACCTATGAGATCGGCCTGAAGGGCTCGCTGCTGGACCGCCGCGTCAACTTCGCCACGGCCCTGTTCAAGTCGGACTACACCGACCAGCAGATCACCTCGCAGTTCTTCATCCCGCCCGCCTCGGTCGTCAGCTTCGTCGACAACGCCGGGTCCAGCGAGATCTGGGGCTGGGAGCTGGAGGCCAGCGCGCGGATCACGGACAGCTTCATCCCGCGCCTGACGCTGGGTTACCTGGATGCGCAGTTCAACGACTTCGTCACCTTCAACCCGCTGA
>NZ_JAHFPF010000085.1:10081-12580 GCF_023259385.1 Brevundimonas sp.
ACCGGCCTGCGCGAGAACATGGCCGACCAGCGCAAATTCCAGAACACGCCCGACTGGACCGCCTCGGTCGCCCTGCCCCACAGCCTGGACCTGGGCGACAAGGGTTCGGTGATCTTCACGCCGACCGCCTCGTACCGCGGCGCGACCCAGATGTTCGAGACAGCCATCCCGCTGCTCGATCAGGGCTCCTACTGGCTCTATGACGCGACCCTGATGTGGACCGCCCCGGACGGCGGCTATCGCGTCAGCCTGGCCGGCCGGAACCTGGGCGACGAGCGCTATCGCGCGGGCGGCTACAACTTCCCGGGCGCGATCACCGGCGATTCGGTCATCGGCTTCTACGGCGCGCCGCGCACGGTCACGCTGAGCGTCACCGCGTCTTTCTAGGGGCAGGTGGAGACAAGCGATCGGGGCCGCGGCGAACGCGGCCCCGATTTGCGTTTCAGAGGCCCAGCTTGGCCTTGAGGATGTCGTTCACCGCGGCCGGATTGGCCTTGCCGCCGGTGGCCTTCATGACCTGGCCGACGAACCAGCCGAGGGCCTGGGGCTTCTCGGCGACGGCGGCGGCCTTGTCGGGGTTGGCGGCGATGATGTCGTCGACGGCCTTCTCGATGGCGCCGGTGTCGGTGACCTGTTTGAGGCCGTGCTTCTCGACGACCTCAGCCGGACTGCCCTCGCCGTTCCAGACGTGGTCGAAGACTTCCTTGGCGATCTTGGACGAGATCACATTGGTCTCGATCAGCTCGACCAGTTGGGCCACATGGGCGGCCGGCAGGGTGTTCTCGCTGAAGTCCTTGCCGTCGGCGGCCAGACGGGCGGAGACCTCGTTGGTGACCCAGTTGGACACCAGCTTGGCGTCGCGGCCCTTCGCGGCCTGCTCGAAATAGTCGGCCTTGGCCTGATCCGAGATCAGGACCACGGCGTCGTATTGCGACAGGCCGTACTGGCTCATCAGGCGACGGCGCTTCTCGTCCGGGAGTTCCGGCAGGCCGGCCTTGATCTCGTCGATCCAGGCCTGCTCCAGCTCGAGCGGCAGCAGGTCGGGGTCGGGGAAGTAGCGATAGTCCATCGCCTCTTCCTTGGACCGCATGGAACGGGTTTCGCCGGCGGTCGGATCGTAGAGACGGGTCTCCTGGTCGATCTTGCCGCCGTCCTCGAGGATCTCGATCTGGCGGCGCGCCTCGTACTGGATGGCCTGGGAGATGAAGCGGAACGAGTTGACGTTCTTGATCTCGCAGCGCGTGCCCAGGTGGCTGAAGTCGCCGGTGGCCTTGAACTTCTCGTACTGGCCAGGGCGGCAGACCGAGACGTTGACGTCGGCGCGCAGGTTGCCCTTCTCCATGTCCCCGTCGCAGGTGCCCAGGTACATCAGGATGGTGCGGATCTTCTTGACGTAGGCGACCGCCTCATCCGGCGAACGGATGTCGGGGCGCGAGACGATCTCCATCAGGGCCGTGCCCGCGCGGTTCAGGTCGACGAAGCTTTCGGTCGGCGACAGGTCGTGGATCAGCTTGCCCGCGTCCTGTTCCAGGTGCAGGCGCTCGATGCCGACATTGAAGAAGGAGCCGTCCTCGGCCTCGACCTCGACGACGCCTTCGCCGACGATCGGATAGAACAGCTGGCTGATCTGATAGCCGGTGGGCAGGTCGGGATAGAAGTAGTTCTTGCGGTCGAACTGGCTGCGCAGATTGATCTGCGCCTTCAGGCCGAGGCCCGATTTCACCGCCTGTTCGACGCAGTGTTTGTTCAGCGTCGGCAGCATGCCGGGGAAGCCCGCGTCGACCAGCGACACCTGCTCGTTCGGACCCGCGCCGAAGCCGACGGCGGCGCCCGAGAAGAGCTTGGCCTTCGACGCCACCTGGGCGTGGATTTCCAGCCCCATGACGAGTTCCCACGGGCCGGTGCGGCCCTGGATGGTCTTGGTGTTCGAAACGGTGTCGGTCATGGGGTCCAGATGGCCTACCGGCCCGGCGGGGTCAAGAAATCGGAGGGCGGAAAACGGCTTCCCATCGCCGCGGCGACGGATCAGGGTTCGCGGGCCGTTCATTCCCTATCGCGCACCGACCCGAGGCCTTGATGACCCGCACCGGACCGCTGGACGCCGCCGTCGCCCTGACCCGCTTCGGGATGGGCGCCCGACCGGGCGAGATCGCGACGGTCGCGGCGGATCCGAGGGGCTGGCTGGAGGCGCAGGCGCGGCCCGGCGGCGCGCCGATCCCGCCGGGCGCGTTCGAGACCTCCGAACAGCGGCTGGAGGCCTATCAGGATTATCAGGCGGAAGCAGCGCGGGCCCGGCGGATGCGCGAGGCCCCGGCCGTTGCCGGAACCGCCGCGATGGCGGCGGACGCCCCGCCCTCCGCCGCGCAGGAGGCCGCCGACGCCCGCCGCGACAGCCGCCGCAACCTGGTTCAGGACACGGCGCGGGAGTTCCTGGCCCGGGCCCAACTGGGGGCCGAAACCGAGGCGGGCTTCGCCGAACGCTGGGCCCTGTTCTGGGCC
>NZ_JAHFPF010000086.1 GCF_023259385.1 Brevundimonas sp.
CCGCTTCAACGGCGTGCGCCGCATGCTGGACGAGGCCGGGCTGAGCACCGCGAACGTCGCGGCCCACGCCCGCGGGCTGATGGCGCGGTTCCAGAGCGCCGTGCAGGCGGGGGAGGCCGGACGGCTGGACAAGGCCGAGCTGATCAATCCCGTCGCCGGCGACGCGCCACGCGCCCGCTTCCTGGCCTTCCGCCACGCGGACGCGCAGGACTGGCGCAAGCGGCTGCTGGACGCCCATGTCGTCACCGACGTGCGCGACGATGTGATCCGCTTCGGCTTCGGCCTGTATCAGGACGAGGCGGACGTGGACCGGCTGATCGAGATCTGCCGCCGCGTCCTGTGACGCCGACCTAGTAGAAGGTGGTGTCTTCCTGCTGGCGCGGCTCGGGCGCCTTTCGCGGGGCCGAAGGCTGGGCCGGACGCGCCGGAGCCGGGGTCGCCCCAGGCGTTGCCGGCTGGGCGACGCCGGGCTGGGCCGGGACCTGACCGGGAACGGGCGTCACCTGCGGCAGGGTCGGATACGGCAGGCTCTGCGGCGCGGGTCCGCCGTCGGGGTAGGGCAGCGGCGCCTGGCCATCCGCCGCGGGCGCCGCAGGAGCGATCCGGTCCGGGGCGTCCAGATCGTCGCGGATGAAGGCCCAGGAGCGGGCGTCGGAACAGGCGCAGGCCTTCATGAAGCCCTCGCGGTCCCGCCAGATGATCAGCGGATAGCGGGTCTGCAGCCCGGCCTCGCTCAGATTGCGGCTCAGCTGGCCGACGAAGTCGCGGCCGGCGTCGACCACCGCCCCCCGGGCCAGGTTGCCGTCGGCCGACGGAATGCCCGCCGCCGTCCAGTTGTTGACCGGCGTGGCGGTCCAGCGCTGGTACAGCACCCAGTCGCGGGTCAGCCACAGCTCGGCGACCGTGGCGCGCTCGGCGGCCGTGGACTGCTGCAGCCCCTCGCGGTCGCCGCGCGCGAAGACGAGGATGCGCATCTCGACCCCCGCGGCGCGCAGCTTGGGCCCCTCCTCGCGCTCGAACCGCTGCATGGCGGCGCTGTCGCGATAGCCGATGACGTACAGGGCCTGACCGCCGCCGCCCGCCGAAATCCACGAGCTTTCATCCAGCAGGCGCTGGATCTCGACCTGGTTGCGGGTGACCGTCACCGGCTGGAAGCGGGCGTAGAAATTCCAGTAGGCCCAGTAGCCGCCGCCCGCGAGGGCGAGGCCGATCACGGCGGCGAGGGCGGACCAGACGAAAAAGCGACGCATGCGGGGGAGCGCTCCAGCTTCACAGTGCGTGGAGGTTAACGCCTAACATCGAAATGCGCTGCCGCGAACGCCGGAAAGGCGAAACCTTGCCGACGTTCGTCAATCTCAGCCCATCGTCGGGATGACGAAGGAGCTGTCGGCGTGTTCCAGCTCCGAGTCCGGCCAGCGGGCGGTGATGGTCTTGACCTTGGTCCAGAACTTCACGCCTTCCATGCCGTGCTGGTTGGTGTCGCCGAAGGCCGAGCGCTTCCAGCCGCCGAAGGTGTGATAGGCGACCGGCACCGGGATCGGCACGTTGATGCCGACCATGCCGACGTTGACGCGGGCGGCGAAGTCGCGGGCCGCGCGGCCGTTCTGGGTGAAGATGGCGACGCCGTTGCCGTACTGGTGTTTGGACGGCAGCGACAGGGCCTCCTCGAAGCTGGCGGCGCGCATGATCTGCAGCACCGGGCCGAAGATCTCTTCCTTGTAGGATTCCATGTCCGCCGTGACGTGGTCGAACAGCGACGGGCCGACGAAATAGCCGTTCTCGTGACCCTGCAGGGTGAAGCCGCGGCCATCGACGACCAGTTCGGCGCCGTCCTTGACGCCCTGGTCGATCCAGCCTTCGACGCGTGCCTTGTGCTGGGCCGTGACGACCGGGCCGTAGTGGGCGCCCGCGTCGGTCGAGACGCCGACCCGCAGGGTGTCGATCTCGGCGACCATGCGCTCGCGCAGTTCGTCGGCGGTCTTCTTGCCGACCGGCACCACGACCGGCAGGGCCATGCAGCGCTCGCCCGCCGACCCGAAGGCCGCGCCGGACAGGTCCTTGATGACCTGATCCATGTCGGCGTCGGGCAGGACGATGCCGTGGTTCTTGGCGCCGCCCATGGCCTGGACGCGTTTCCCGTGCTGGGCGCCCATCTGGTAGACGTAATGGGCGATGTCGGACGAGCCGACGAAGCTGACGGCGTGGACCTGCGGGTGGGTCAGGATGGCGTCGACGGCGGCCTTGTCGCCATGGACCACGTTCAGGACGCCGGCGGGGGCGCCCGCCTCCATCATCAGCTCGGCCAGACGCACCGGCAGGGACGGATCACGCTCCGACGGCTTCAGCACGAAGGTGTTGCCGACCGCGATGGCGACGCCGAACATCCACATCGGGATCATGCCGGGGAAGTTGAACGGGGTGATGCCCGAGACCACGCCCAGCGGCTGGCGCATCGAATAGACGTCAATGCCGGGACCGGCGCCCCAGGTGTACTCGCCCTTCAGCACGTGCGGGATGCCGCAGGCGAACTCGATCACTTCCAGGCCGCGCTGGATGTCGCCCTTGGAGTCGGCGATCACCTTGCCGTGCTCCGACGACAGCAGCTCGGCGAGCTCGTTCATGTTCGCCTCGACCAGGCGCTTGAACTCGAACATCACACGGGCGCGGCGCTGCGGATTGGTCGAGGACCAGCCGTCGAAGGCGGCCTGGGCGGCCTGCACGGCGCGATCGACCTCGCCGGTCGTGGCCAGCTGGACACGGGCCTGGACCTCGCCGGTGTTCGGATTGAACACGTCGCCGAAGCGACCCGAGGCGCCGACGAACGACGCGCCGCCGATGAAGTGATTGATGTCACGCATGATGTGGGCGTTCCCTGAACCGGAGGCTTGTTCTTATGGGCGGCGGTTTAGCCGCTGCCGCGAGGGAAAACCAGCCGCGCACACCTGTACGGGCGTTGCGAAACCGTAACTGTCCGACGAGGACAGGCTGTGATCCAAAAAGGCCCGTCCCGCGCAAGATGTCGCCGGGAGCCGCCGATGGAGCTCGCTATGGACGATGGATCCCTGGAACAACGCCTGATGAAGCTTGAGCGGCGCAATCGCCTGCTGACGGCGGGACTGGTCGCAACGGCGGCGCTCGGCCTGATCGCCGCGGCGTCCGCCGGCGCCGATCTCGACCGTTCGCCCCAGGTGTTCGACAAGATCATCGCCCGCGAGATCGTCGTGATCGATCCCAACGGCCGCGAGCGGGTGGTGATCGCCGCGCCCCTGCCCGAACCGCGTCTGGCCGGATCGCTCAGCAAGCGCGGCGAGGCTCTGTCCGGCATCCTGCTGTTCGACGGCGAAGGCAATGAGCGGGGCGGCTATGTCACCGGCGATGATCCGTCGAGCGGGATATCCCTGACGCTGGATGAGATCGGCCGGATGGCCGTGTCGCTCTGGGCCGGCGAGCGCGGATCCTCCGGCCTTCGGTTCGGCAATCAGGACGGCAACTCCGTCGATCTGCAGGTCAATCCGGCCGGAACCTTCATGACACTCCGGGAGAAGGGGCAGATCACCGCCGTGCTGCCGGCGTCCGCGACTCCGCCAGCGGCCGCTTCCCCGCCGCCTCCAGCGCCGGCGGCGCCCGCAGGGACCCCACAATGACCTTCCGCTCTCTGAAACCCGCGGCCCTCATGGGCCTCGCCCTTCTGGCCGTCGGCGTCAGCCCTCTAAGGGCGCAGGACGCCGGCGAGACGATTCGGGCCGCCGCCGGTGAATCCATCAGCCTGAGTCAGCCTCGTGCGGTGACATCCCTGGATATCGATCCACGCGGCGAGACGCTGGCGGCGAGCGGGCTCGACGGCGCGGTGCGTCTCTGGTCGCTGGCGACGGGCGCCGCCGGGCCGGTGTTCCAGATTCACGAAGGGGACGCGGCCGCCGTGCGCTTCACCGCCGACGATCGCCACCTGCTCACCACAGGCGCAGACGGTCAGGTCGCCCTGCTGGACGCCACCGCCGGAACCCGCGTCCGGACGTGGCGCTTTCCGACCTGGTGCCTAGGGCTGGCCGTCATCGACGGGGACACGGCGGCCGTGGGCTGCGCCGATCTGAAAATCCGGATCCTGAACCTCGGCGACGACCGGGTCGTGCGCGAAATCCAGGCTCCCGGAGATCTGCAGTACCAGTACGTCATCTCGCTTTCGGCCTCACCGGATGGGAGACTGCTGGCCTCGAACAACCCGCTCACCCTGTATGACGTGGAGACCGGCGAACAGCGGGGAAGCGTGCCCAGCTTCGCGCAGCGGGTGACGTTCTCGCCCGATGGTCGGAGCCTTCTGGGCGGCAGCATGAAGGCCGGAGCGTCAGTGGTTTCCGTCGACCCCCTCCAGGTCCGCGCTCGCCTGGTCACGGATGTGGAGCAGCAGGCGCAGACCCCGTCCGGGCGTCAGACCGTGCGGCAGGGAATGCCGATCTACGGCGTCGTCTGGTCGCCTGACGGCCGGTTCTTCGCGACGGGGGGCCTGGACCGGCTCGTGCGTATCTGGCGCATGCAGGACGGCGCCGAACCTGTCGAGGTCACGCGGCTGGAAGGTCATGAGAGCGCGATTTCCGCCCTGGCTTGGCGTGGCGACCATCTGGTCAGCGGCGACCTGGGCGGTCATATCCGGATCTGGCGCCTGACGAGCGGGTCCTGAGACCGCCCCCTCTCAGACCGCTGCGTCGAACAGGGCGTCGCGGGCGACGTCGGCCTTGAGCATGGGGAAGAAATGGGTGCCGCCGTGCACCGTCTCGACCGTGACATTGGACAGGCCCGGCGGGCTGCGGGTGGGGAAGCAGGTCGAGCCGGCCTCGGCGCGCAGAATGCGGACCGGACGGTCGACCCGTCCCAACGCCCGCCACGGATCATGCGACTGGGCCGCATAGTTGGAGGCTTCCCATTCCGGCGCGCAGGCCAGGACAAAGCCCTCGGGCGTCTCGATCAGACCATCGGCCAGATAGTCGGCGATCATCATCTCGGGCCAGCCGCGGAAGGCCCCCCGGCCCGAATAGGCGGCAAGCGCCTGCTCTCGGCTGTCGAATACGGCGCGGCGCTTGAGGGCGTTCTTCACCAGCGGGATCCGCGAGGCCAGGCGGTCGAACAGGGGCAGCTGGAACAGGGCCACGGTGACGCGGCCCCAGATCACGGGATCCATCAGCACCAGCTCTGACACCCGCTCGGGGCGTTCGGCGGCGGCGAGCAGGGCCGCGGTGCCGCCCATGGAGTGTCCGGCCAGCACCACTGGCGGGCCGTCCAGCGCATCCAGCAGGGCGACGAGGTCATCCCGGTGATCGCTCCAGCCGCGCCGCCCCTGCCGTTCCGTCGGCAGGGTGGTGCGCCCGTGACCGCGCAGGTCCGGGGCCCAGATGCGCAGCGTCCCGGACAGGGGCGCCAGCAGAGTGCGATAGGTCATGGCGTTGAAGCCGTTGGCGTGAACGAAGACCAGGTCCACGGGTCGCTTCGGGTCGCCGAAATCGAGGACCGACATTTCGCCCGCGCCCCACCGGTTGTCGACCGGCAGGCTCAGGCGACGGGGCGGGGAGAGCCGGATCGCGTCCATACCGCAGAGATAGAGACCCGGGAGCCCGTTTTCCAGAGAAACCGACTTGAAACGGACGTCAGCCGGCGACGCGGCAGGCCGGGCACCGGCCGTGGGCCTCGATCGTGGTGCGCTCGATGACGTAGCCGGCGGCGCCCGCGGCCCGGTCCAGCCCCTCGGCGACCGTGGCGGAAACCTCCTCGGTCGCGCCGCAGCAGTCGCAGATCAGGAAGGCCGCCGCATGGTCCGCCGAGCCCGAGGAACAGGCGACATAGGCGCTGATCGAGGCGATGCGGTGGGCCAGGCCCATGCGCTCGAGAAACTCGAGCGCGCGATAGACGGTGGGCGGCTTGGCCGGCTGACCGTCCTCGCCGAAGCGCGCGATCAGGTCGTAGGCCTTCACCGGCTCGCCCGCCGCAAGCAGCAGTTCCAGCACCCGCAGGCGGGCCGCGGTCATGCGCTCGCCTTCGCCCGTCAGACGCGCGTCCGCAGCGGCCAGGGCCAGGGCCACGGTCGAGGCGGACGGCGGACCGTCATGATGATGGTGATGGCAGGTGTCGCCCATGACTGAGAGCTAATCCTTCCCCCGCCCCGCCGCAACCGCATCCCGCTTGACTTCGTGTGATGTTATCTCATAACACTCGCAGAATCCTCCCCTCCGAGTCCTCTCCATGACCCTCGCCGCCGTCTCCCGCGCCGCCCTCCTGACCGCCCTCGGCTGGAGTGCGCTGGCGGGCGCCGCCTCCGCCCAGAGCGGGCCTTCGGCGCCCCGGCAACCGGTGGCGGAGCTGGACGAAGTGGTCGTGACCGGGGCGCCCTTCGGCATCAGCCAGCGGGCCACCACCATCGCCACCACCGTCCTGACCGAGGAGCAGCTGGCCCAGGCGCCGGCCGCCTCGCTGGGTGACCTGGTCAACGGCCTGCCGGGCGTGCGCTCGACCGATTTCGCGCCCGGCGCCAGCCGCCCGGTGATCCGCGGCCTGTCGGGGCCGCGCGTGCAGGTGCTGACCAACGGCATCGGCCTGATCGACGCCAGTTCGGTTTCGCCCGACCACCAGGTGGCCACCGATCCGGCCGAAGCCAATCGCATCGAGATCGTGCGCGGCCCGGCGACCCTGGCCTACGGCGGCACCGCCATCGGCGGGGTGGTCAATGTGCTGGACGGCCGTATCCCGGACGCCCTGCCCGACGGCGTGGACGGCATGGTCTCGACCCAGGCCTCCAGCGTCGATGACGGCTGGTCGGCTTCGGGCCGCGCCACCTTCGCGCTCGGCCCCGTCGCCGTGAACGTGGAGGGCGTGAAGAAGGACGCCTCGGACTACGACATCCCCTCGCCCGCCATCTCGCAGCGTCTGGCCGACGCCGAGGGCGTCGCGCGCGGCGACGGCGGCACGCAGCCGAACAGCTTCTCGCAGCTGGAAAGCTGGGGCCTGGGCGCCTCCTACATCGGGTCGCGCGGCTATATCGGCGCGTCATACAAGGACCTGTCCTCGACCTACGGCACCGTGGCCGAGCCGGACGTCTTTATTGAGCTGAGGCAGACCCGCGAGGACGTGCGCGGCGAGCTGCGCTTCGACGGCGGCCCGTTCCAGGCGGTGCGCGGCTCAGCCGGCCACGCTGAGTACACCCACACCGAGTTCGAGGGTCCGGGCGAACCCGGCACCATTTTCAACTCCGACGGCCAGGAAGGCCGTATCGACCTGGTCCAGCGCACCCGCGACGGCTGGAACGGCGCGATCGGGGTGCAGGCCCTGTCGCGCACCTTCGAGGCCATCGGCGATGAAGCTTTCGTCCCGTCCAGCAAGATCGAGGAGACTGGGATCTACACGGTCCAGCGCCTGGACCGCGACGGCTGGGGCCTGGAGGGCGGTCTGCGCTACGACCGGCGCAGCCTCGCCGCCAACCCGCTGAACGGCGACCCGCGCGTCGACCGCAGCTTCGACAACTGGTCCGGCTCGGCGGCGGTCTTCGTCCGCCCGACGCATGACCTCTTCCTGGGCCTCAGCCTGGCGCACAACGAGCGCGCGCCGTCCGAGGTCGAGCTGTTCGCCGACGGCCTGCACATCGCCACGGCCGTCTACGAGACCGGCGACCCGACGCTGGGCAACGAGAAGGTCTCCACCATCGAGGGGACCGTCCACTATGACGCCGGCAAGTTCCGCGGCGACCTGCACGTCTATGCGTCCAAATACGACGGTTTCATCGACGAGCGCGACACCGGGGCCACCTTCGTCGACGGCGGCGAGGAATTCCCGATCTTCCAGTTCGTCCAGACCGGCGCGAAATTCCGCGGCTTCGAGGCCGAGGCCGAGTACGAGCTGTGGAGCTCGGGCGACCGGGCGCTGTCGCTGCAAGGCGCCGCCGACTATGTGCACGCCGAGACCGACGTCGGCCCCGCCGCGCGCATCCCGCCATACAGCGTGACCGGCCGCCTGGCCTGGACCTCCACCCCCTTCGACGCGACCTTCGAGGTCCGCCACGTGGGCGAGCAGGACCGGCTGGCCGAGTATGAGCTGGGCACCGACGGCTACACCCTGGTCAATCTGTCGGGCGTCTGGCGCCCGTTCAGCGACCGCAAGGTCTCGATCTTCGCCGAGGGCCGCAACCTGACGGACGAGGAGGCCCGCGAGCACGTCAGCTTCCTGAAGGACATCGCGCCCCTGCCCGGCCGAAACCTCCGCGTGGGGGTGAGCTACAGCTTCTAGACGAACCTGGAAGGCGAGCCGGTTTGCCGGTCTCCCATCTCTGGGCTAGAAGGCCCGCCTTCCTCTTTTTTCCAGAGCTGACCGCGTCCATGACCGACACCACCGCCCAGACCGCCGGCCTGTCCGGAAACGTCCTCTTCTACAGCCAGCCCGAACCCCTGTCGGTCGAGGCCCACGGCACGCTGGGCGTCGATCCGGTCGATCGGCCCTACGCCTTCACCGCCGTCACCAATCTGGTGCCGCTGACCGTGACCGAGTTCGCTCCGGCCGCCCTGTCCTATCCGGTCATTTTCGTCGGCGAGGCCAAGCAGCCGGTCGCCGTGATGGGCCTGCGCCCGGCCGAGAACCTGTATGTCAGCGAAGAGGGCGACTTCCGCCCCGAGGCCTACATCCCGGCCTATGTGCGCCGCTATCCGTTTGTCTTCGCCAACGACGACACCCAGAAGCGCCTGATCCTGTGCGTAGACCGCGCCGCGCCCTTCCTCAAGGAAGCCGGCCAGACCCCGCTCTTCGTCGATGGCCAGCCGTCGCCGTACACGCAGCAGGCCATGGAGTTCTGCAACAATTTCGAACAGGAGCGTCAGCGCACCGAGGCCTTCGTCGCCCTGCTGACCGAGCTTGACCTGTTCGAGACCAAGGAAGCCGTCTTCACCCCGCGCAATCCGGACGGCACCGCCGCCGAGCCGCAGAAGCTGGCCGAGTATTTCGCCATTTCGGAAGACAAGCTGAAGGGCCTGTCGCACGAGAAGCTGGCCGAACTGCGCGACAACGGCGCCCTGGGCCAGATCTACGCCCACCTGGTGTCGCTGCTGGGCTGGGATCGCCTGATCGCCATGGCCTTCCAGCGCGCCGCGCAACAGCCGGCCGCCGCCAACGCCTGAGCGTCCATCTGGACTTAAGAATGAGAAGGCCCCGCCGGCGACGGCGGGGCCTTTTTCTTATCGACGCGCCAGAAGCGAGCGGGTCAGGCAGGAGAAGATCAGTCGTCCCGCCTCGTCCAGCATGTCGTGCTGGGCGATGACGATGCCCTTCTCGTCCCCTACCGGATCCTTGCCCATGACGGTCATGCGGCCGCGCATCAGCTCGCCGGCGGGCGGGTTGCGCATGTAGCGCAGGCCGTCGACCGCCAGCACCTTGGACTGGGCCCACCCCGCCGCCTTGTCGGCGAACAGTCGGCTCCATAGGGCGTAGACCATGGCGTCGGGCGCGCCATAGGCTGGATCCCAGCCCGGGAGGAAGCGTTCGATGAACACCTCCATCGCCGCCTGGTCGACCATACAGGCCCCCAGCGGCACCACCTCGCCGACGCCCAGATCTTCGAAATGGACGTGCAGGGGTTCGGTCATCCGGGGCGCTCCGTCAGGCGGCCGGTTCTTCCGACACCCGAACCAGCAGCTTGCCGTCGTGATCGCCGGTGAACAAGCGGTTCAGCGAGTCGAGCGCGCCTTCCAGCCCGTCATCGACATGGACCTTCCACTTCACCCGGCCGTCAGCCAGCATCGGACCGACCTCGGCCACCATCTCCTTGCCGCGATGGCCGTAGTCGAGGACCAGGAAGCCGCGCACGTCGAGCCGGTGGGTGATCAATCGGCTGAAGTTCGGCGACGGCGGCATGCGGGTGGCGTTGTACGACGAGATCAGGCCGCAGACGGCCATGCGGCCATGGATTTTCAGACGGTTGAAGACGGCGTTCATGATGTCGCCGCCGACGTTCTCGAAATTCATCTCGAAGCCGTCGGGAGCCAGGCGGTCCAGGGCGTCGCCCACGTCTTCGTTCTTGTAATCGATGGCGGCGTCGAACCCGAGATCCTCGGTCAGCCAGCGGCATTTCTCGGCCCCGCCGGCGATGCCGATGACCCGCGCGCCGCGCGCCTTGGCGATCTGGCCCGCGATCGAGCCGACGGCGCCGGCGGCGGCGGAGATGACGATGGTCTCGCCCGCCTGCGCCTTCAGCACGTCGGTGACGCCCGCCCAGGCGGTCAGGCCGGTCATGCCCAGCACCGACATGTTGGCGGTCAGCGGCAGGCCCGGCGCACGATGGGCCCGCGACGCCGCGGCGTCGGGAATGACCGCATAGTCGGCCCACCCGCCTGCGGCGGTGGTGACCACGTCGCCCACCTTGAAGCGCTCCGACCGGCTTTCCTCGACCAGACCCAGCGTCAGGCCGCGCATCACGCCGCCCAGCGGCACGGCGGGCAGATAGCCCTCGGCCTCGTTCATCCAGGTGCGGTTGGTCGGGTCCAGCGACAGATAGACGGTGCGGACCAGGATCTCGGAATCCTTCAGGTCGGGCAGGGTCGCCTCGACCAGCTCCAGATCGCCGGGCTGGATCAGGCCCTTGGGCCGCTGACGCAGCACCCACTGACGGTTGGTTCGAGCCATGGGATGTCCCTCCGGGTTTTCTTTCTGGACCCACATAGTGGCGACAGCCGCGCGACTGTCCAGACGGCGCAAAGAAAAAGGCGGACCGCAGAGGGTCCGCCCGAAGTGGCATCATCGAGAATGAGGCGCGGAGGCGACAGACTGGCTGTGGCCAGTCCTAAGTCGGGGGGGCGTCGCCGCCTCCGCAGACTGATAACGGGGTCTCCTGAATGGGGTTCCGGAGCGCTTCGGATTTATTTCGCCTTTCGAGCGAGACCGGAACAGCGGCGCCGACCGCCGCGTTGAACAGCCGACCCATTGACCATCGGGAGGCCGTCATGACCCATGAATCCCCACACGACAAATCCGCCGACGCCGTCCACGAGGGCCGTCCCGTAGAGGCCCAGTATGTCCGGGGCGGCCGGGGCGGCGTGCGCATTCTGACCCTGCTGATCGTTTCCGCCGGCGCGGCTGCGATCCTGCTGCTGGGCATGTGGTTCGTCAGCAACGGCGGCTTCGAACGCACCAACGCCAACAACGGCGAGCAACCCGTCGACTCCCAGGCCTTCAACCGGGAGGCCGCCGCGCCCCCGACCGCTTCCGCTCCGGCTCAATAGCGGAAGCCCCAACGACAAAGGCCCCGGTCGCGAGACCGGGGCCTTTCTTCATGCGTCAGAAGGCGGAAACGGTCAGGCCGCTTCCCGTTGGCGCGAAGGATGGAAGAACAGCGCCTGGCTGATCGCCGCCTTCACCGTCTCCGGCTGGAAGGGCTTGGTGATCAGGAAGGTCGGCTCCGGCCGCTCGCCGGTCAGCAGACGCTCGGGGAAGGCGGTGATGAAGATCACCGGCACATCGATCCGCTTGAGGATGTCCTTGACCGCGTCGATGCCCGACGAGCCGTCAGCCAGCTGGATGTCGGCCAGCACGAGACCCGGACGATGACGCGACACCGCGTCGACCGCTTCGTCGTGGGTGGTGGCGGTTCCGGTGACACGATGGCCCAGCTCCTTCACCAGGCTTTCGATGTCGGCCGAGATGATGGCCTCGTCCTCGATGATCAGGACATCGGTGGCCAGTTCGGCGTCGATGTCCGACTGGGCTTCCGAGATCAGGCGCTCGACGTCCTGGGCGTCGGCGTCAAGGATCTGGGCGGCTTCCGAAGGGGTGAAGCCTTCAAGGGCGGTCAGCAGGAAGGCCTGGCGCGACCGGGGCGCGATGCGCATCAGGCGGCCCGTGGGATCGTCGCGGCCTTCGATGCCGCTCTTGTCCTCCAACTGGGCGCCGGTCGAGGTCCAGATGGCGTGGAACACATGATAGAGAGCGACGCGAGGCGTCATCTCGGTCGGCAGTTGGCGCTCGCCGGCGGCGAGGGCCTCCAGCGCGACGCGGACGTAGTTGTCCCCTGTGGTTTGATCGCCGGTCAACGCGCGAGCGTAACGGCGGACATAGGGAAGATGCGGCGCAAGGCGGGCCAGCAGGCTCATACTCGAAGTCCCCGACATAGGTTTGCAGGCCCCCGGAAACGGGACCGCAGCAATCGATGGAAACGTATCAAATCAGTCACGGTTCCCGAACGCGAAAGAAAGCTTGAGCATATTTCGGTTCCATCCCCGGAACCCGAAACCGGGGGTGGCGTTTCCCGCTTCTACAATAGCGTCTGGGTGGCGATTTTTTTTACAATGACAGACAAATCCAACCCTCCGGGGAAACCGGCCAAGGACGGAGCCGGCCTCGAGGAGGCTCGCCTGCGTCAGCAGGCTATCGGCGTGAAGCTGAGGCATATGTTCGATGAGGTCGTGAACGAGCCCGTCCCGGACGAATTTCTCGACATTCTGAGGCGCGCCGACGAGCGCGGGAGCGGCGCATGA
>NZ_JAHFPF010000087.1 GCF_023259385.1 Brevundimonas sp.
AGAAACCAGACGCCGCTCATGGCGAGGAACAGCCGCAACGCCCAGCGGCGGTGAATGTCGATCCGGCGCGCCATGGCGTTCTTCAACGTCATCCAGGCGAAAACCATGATCAGAATGGCGTTCAGCGTCAGGGGCGACGACCCCAGGAGGGTATCGTCCGCGTCGCGATACCCCCAGATCAGGTAGAGACCGCCCAGGCTGATGACGAACGCCAGACTCACATAGACCCGCCCGGTCCAGCGATGGAGCCCCGGCAGGCGCGCCCGAAGGGCGGGGATCAGTTGCAGCGGACCGGCGGCGGTGACGACGAACGCCAGCGCGACATGGGCCGCCATGGCGAGAAAGCCGACCCCATCACCGGCGACCACGCGGCCCGGGACGACCTCGTTCCAGGCCTGGACGTCCCCTCGAAGCGACGTGCCGCCATAGAACAGGGCGATGTAGATCGCGAAGAACGCCTGCCCCGCCGCCGCGACGACGAACCAGAAGATCGTGGAGGCCGTCAGCGCCTTGTCGGCAAGCGGCGCGCGATGCGGTCCCCGCTCAGACCGGGTCGCGGCGGAAAGGCCTTCGCCCGCGGTCTGATCTCGGTTGTCGATCATGTTCATACTCAGTCTGATGTTGCTCGGCGGCGCCCGACCTGCCGCCGCGCGCAGGGCGACCCGGCGGCGGCCCCGGTCGCGGCGGGCGGAGTTGAGCTCTAGCGTGTCACGACGCCGGCGAAACCGCCCCGAAACGGAATACAGCCATTCACAAATGAATGGGTTCACGCTTCCCAGGCCAGACCGCCGCCAGCAACGCCACCGCCAGCGCCGACATGATCAGCACGGGCAAGCTCAATCCGAGCGGCTGAAGGTCGTCACCCCCCGGGCGTGTGATGGCGCCGCCGTACAAACCTCCGAAGGCACAGGCGAGGATTAGAGACCCCACGACAATAAGGACGAGCCCCGCCGCCAGGCGCTCGCGTCCGCGCGCCAGGGCCAGCCATAGGGCCGCCGCCGCCAGGCCCGCGTTCGTCAGCAGTTGCCAGGCCTCATGGAACCGGGCGTGGGCGGGCCAGTCGGGACTGAAGAGGTGGGTGTCGTTCACCTCCAGCACGGGGATCAGCACGACCAGAACAATCGCCGACAGCGTCACAGCCCCGGAGCGCCAACTCCGCCTGCGCCGTGCGGCGGCCCCGTGCGTCGGGTGAGACATGCGCGCGAAGATCGACATGGTTGCGGCTCCCTGCCCTGACGATGCCCTCGTCCCGCTTGCTTTCACCAGCGCCGTGCGTGAATTGGACCTATGCAAGAACGTATCGATTGGCGATCCCTGCGCTTTGACTGGAACTACGCGCGGGCGTTCCTCGCGACGGCCGAGCTCGGCTCGCTTTCGCGCGCCGCCGTCGCCCTGGAACTCAGTCAGCCCACCCTGAGCCGACAGGTCGAGGCCCTGCAACAGACCCTCGGCGTCGTGCTGTTCGAGCGCGCCGGCCGGGGCCTTGTCCTGACCCACGCCGGCCTCGAGCTGCTGGATCATGTCCGGGGCATGGGCGAGGCCGCCGCGCGCACGAGCCTGGCGGCCGACGGTCGCACACAAACCCTCCAGGGTTCGGTGGCGGTCGCGGCCAGCGATGTCTACGCCACCACCCTGTTACCCGATGTCGTGGCCGACATTACGAAGCGGCATCCCGGCCTGACGATCGAGATCGTGGTCGCCAATGATCGAACGGACCTGAGGCGTCGCGAAGCCGACATCGCCGTACGCAGCTATCCTACGGAGCATCCGGATTTGATCGTGAAGCGGCTCGGGTCGGATGAGGGGGGTTTCTTCGCCTCGGCCGACTGGCTTTCCCGCCACCCCACGCCCGTCACGCCGGCGGATATGGAGGGCGTCGATATGATCGGCTACCCGGGCCAGAACTGGCTTCTGAAGGGCCTGCGCGACCTCGGCTTTCCGGTCTCGGAGCAGAACATGCGGATCGTCTCTGATTCCCATCTGGCTCAGTGGGCCATGGTCAGGGCCGGAGCAGGCGTCGGGATCATGACCCTTCGTGTCGGCGAATCCGATCCCACGGTGCAACGCCTGCTGCCGGACCTTCCCCCGCTCACCTTCCCTGTCTGGCTCGTCACCCACCGCGATCTTCGCACGAGTTTGAAAGTGCGCACCGTGTTCGATCAGCTTGCCGTCAGACTGGCCATGGCTCTCCAATCACAAGCGCCCGGCCGCCTCGGCTAGGGGGCGGCGCCATGCGCAGCAATTCAATGAAAGCGGGAAGGTTCTGGCGGAGACGGAGGGATTCGAACCCTCGGTACCCCTTACAGGGTACGACGATTTAGCAAACCGTTGCCTTCAGCCACTCGGCCACGTCTCCGGCAGGCGGCGTGCTTAGCCGAGCATTTCGGACGGCGCAACGGGTCAGACGCACGCGAGCGTTAACGGGACAGTCAGTCGGGTTGTGCATGATGCGCGAGAACTCTTCGTCCGAGCATGATGACCGACGCCGCGAGCCGCCTCTCCAGCCCTGACGCCCCGTCGCCGCGCGCGCGGGCCGCACGGCCGTCTGCGACGCGGGCGACAGCGCCGACTCCGGTCGAGGACGCCGGCACCGCCCGGCGCGGTCCGTTCCGGCCAGAGGTCTGGCTGAACGCGCGCCAGCGGCACGCCTCCCGCCTGGCCGCCCACTATTTCCGCGCCTTCGACGTGCTGGCCGTGGTCGGCATCACCCTGCTGTGCGCCTGGGCCGCCTCGCCCGGCGTGCTGGTGCATGCCGAGGTCTCGCGCATCGCCCCGTTCGCCCTGGGCGCCGGGACCATCCTGGCCCTGCTGCGTTCGCTGGGCCGCTACCGGTTCTCACGGGGCCAGAAGACCGCCGCCCACCTGCTGTCGGTCGCCGCGGTCTGCGCGGTCGGCGCCGCCGTCGCCTTCGCCTCGGGCGCCCTGCTGCGCCCGGGCGCCGGCGCCCAGTGGACCGCCTGGGCCGTCTGGGCCGGGCTGACCTTCGCGGTCCTGATCGCGCTGCACATGGTGTGGAGCGGGCTGGTCTCGCGCTGGCGCGCCACGGGCGCCCTGACCCCGAACATCGTGCTGGTCGGCGCCACCCGTCACGCCGAGGACCTGATCCGCGAGGCGCTGAAGCGCCGCGACCTGAACGTGCTGGGCATCTTCGACGACCGGCTGGCGCGCAGCCCCCGGGCCATCGAGGGCGTGCCGGTGCTTGGCGCCGCCGACGACCTGCTGACCCACAAGATGACACCCTATGTCGATCGCGTGGTGCTGGCCATCGATCCCAAGGCCGAGGCGCGGGTGCGCGAGCTGACAGCCCGGCTGGGCGCCCTGCCCAATGAGGTCACCCTGCTGGTCGAGCCGAACGGCGCGCAGGAGATGACCTCGGCGCTGGACCGCCTCGCCGCGGCGCCCCTGGCCGATATCCAGGGCTCGGTCGACGCCGACCGCCGCGCCTTCAACAAGCGCCTGCAGGACCTGATCGTCGGCCTGATCGCCTTCATCCCCCTGGCCCCGGTCATGGCCCTGATCGCGGTGGCCGTCCGTCTGGACAGCCCCGGCCCGATCCTGTTCCGCCAGCGCCGCCACGGCTTCAATCAGGAAGAGATCGTGGTCTGGAAATTCCGCTCCATGCGGCAGGAGACGGCCGACGCCACCGCCAGCCGTCAGGTCACCCATGACGACGACCGGGTCACCAAGGTCGGGAAATTCATCCGCAAGACCAGCCTGGATGAACTGCCGCAGCTGGTGAACGTGATCACCGGCGAGATGTCGCTGGTCGGGCCGCGGCCCCACGCCATCGGCATGAAGACCGGCCACGTCGAGTCGGCCCGCCTCGTGGCCGAATACGCCCACCGCCACCGCATCAAGCCCGGCATGACCGGCTGGGCCGCCGTCAACGGCTCGCGCGGTCCGCTGCACACCGCCCAGGACGTGCGCCGCCGGGTGCAGCTCGATATCGACTATGTCGAGCGCCAGAGCCTGTGGATGGATCTGTGGATCATGGCCGTCACCATTCCCGTCCTGCTGGGCGACCGTTCGGCGATCCGGTGAGCCGCTAGATGTTCTGGAAAGGCGTCTGGGGCTACCTGCCGGCCAATATCGTGCAGGGCGTGGTCGGCTTCCTGACCATCGTCCTCTTCACCCGTCTGCTCAGCCCCGAGGACTTCGGGCGCTACGCCCTGGCCTTCTCGGTCATGACGCTGGCCCATGTGGCCGTGTTCAGCTGGCTGGAAGCCTCGATGGCGCGGTTCTGGGCCGCCGAGAGCGGGGCCTCGCTGCAGGGCCATTTCGCCAGCCTGTACCGCACCGCCTTTGGGCTGAGCGTCGTATTCCTGGTGGTCATCGGCGTGGGCCTGTGGCTGTGGCCGACGGACCTGCTGTTCAAGACCGCCCTGGCCGTCGGCCTGGCCGGCGCCCCCGCCCGCTGCCTGATGAAGCTGGGCCAGGAGCGGTTCCGCGCCGCCGGAGAGGTGCGCAAGGCCGCCGGCTTCGACATGGCGGTGTCCATCGGCGGGCTGGTCATAGGCGTCGGCTTCGCCCTGGCGGGCGCGGGCGGCGCGGCGCCCCTTCTGGGCCTCGGTCTCGCACCCCTGCTGGCCCTGCCCTTCGTCCTGCCGGGCGAGCTGAAGGAAGCGCGCGGCGGCCGGTTCGAGCCCGAGCGGATGCGGAACTACGCGCTGTACGGCTACCCCATCGCCATGTCGCTGGCGCTGACGGTGGTGCTGTCCTCGACCGACCGCTTCCTGCTGGCCGCCTTCATGGACGAGGCGGCGGTGGGCGCCTATCACGCCGGCTATTCGATCGCGAACCGCACCCTCGACGTCCTGTTCCTGTGGCTCGGTTCGGCGGGTCAGCCCGCGCTGGTCATGGCGCTGGAGCGCGGCGGGGCCGACCGGCTGAAGGTCGCCGCCCGCGAACAGCTGTCCACCTTCCTGCTGGTCGGCCTTCCCGCCGCCGCCGGGGTGGCCCTGGTCGCCCGCCCGCTGGCCGAGGTGCTGATCGGTCAGGACCTGCGCGCCGCCGCGGCCTCGATCACCCCGTGGATCGCCCTGTCGGCCCTGCTGTACGGCCTGACGGCCTACTATTTCGGCCAGGCCTTCACCCTGGGCCGCAAGACCAAGCACCTGCTGATGGCCATGGCCATTCCGGCGGGGGCCAATGTCCTTCTCAACCTGATCCTCGTGCCCCGCTTCGGCGTCATGGGCGCGGCGTGGGCCACCGCGGCCAGCTTCGGCCTGGGCCTGCTGGCCACCATGGCCCTGGGCCGCCGGGTCCTGCCGCTGCCGGTGCCGTGGGAGGCGCTGGTCCGCTGCGGCGTCGCCGCCGCCGTCATGGCCGCCGCCGTCTCGGTCCTGCCCCCCATCGGCGGCGTGTTCGAGCTGGCGCTGGACGCCACGGTCGGCGCGGTCGTCTACGCCGCCGTCGCCCTGACCATCAACGCCGCCGGGGTCCGCGATGTGGCCCTGCGCCTTGTCGCGCGCCGCCGCGCCGGAAAGGTCGCCGCATGACGTCTCCCGCCCCCAAGGCCTCCGCCTCCAAGGCGAAGATCACCGACAACGCCGCGCGCAAGGCCGCCCGACCGGCGGTCTCGGTGCTGATCCCCTTCCTGCGCGACGATCCGTCCGAGCTGCTGCAACTGCTCGACGAGGAGGCCGCCTCGGTCGACGGGGCCGTCGAGATCGTCGTGCTGGACGACGGCACCGCCGACGCCGACCTGACCGCCCGGCTGGTGGCGCAGGTGAAGGCCATGGCCCTGCCGGCGCGGCTGATCACCCTGCCCGCCAACGAGGGCCGCGCCATCGGACGCAACCGGCTGGCTTCGGCGGCGCGCGGCGGCAGCCTGCTGTTCCTCGATAGCGACATGCGGCCCGACCATCGCCGCTTCCTGCGCGACTGGGCCGATCTGGTCTCGCGCGAGGATCCGGCCGTCGCCTTCGGCGGCTTCTCCCTGCTGCAGGCCCCGACCGACGCGAAATTCCAGGTCCACCGGGCCATGGCCGCCAAGTCCGAATGCGTGCCCTATACCGAGCGGGCGAAGCAGCCTGAGAAATACGTCTACACCTCCAACCTGCTGGTCCGCCGCGACGTGTTCGAGGCCGAGGCCTTCGACCCGGGCTTCACCGGCTGGGGCTGGGAGGATGTGGAGTGGGCCATGCGCGTGTCGCGCCGCTTCCGCGTCGTTCACCTGGACAACCCGGCCACCCATATGGGCCTGGACACCGTCCAGGCGCTGGCGGGCAAGTATGAGCAGTCGGCCCCGAATTTCGCCCGCATGGCCGCCCGCCATCCCGAGATCGTCGCCGCCTATCCCAGCTACAAGGCCGCGAAACTGCTTAAGACCCTGCCCGCCCTGCCCCGCCTGCGCGCCCTCATGCGTCGGGTCGCCGGGATGGAGCGCCTGCCGGTCGCCGCCCGCGCCTTCTCCCTGCGCCTGTACCGCGCGGCCCTGTACGCGGACGCGGTGTGATGGGCGACGTCGCCGTCATCGTCCCGACCCTGCGCCGGCCCGAGAGCCTGGAGCGCGCCCTGCGGTCCCTATTCGCCCAGACCGGCGTCGAACGGCGAATCTCGGCCATCGTGGTGGTCGACAACGATCCGACCGCCTCCGCCGCGCCCCTGATCGAGGCCCTGAAGCCGCAGAGCCCCTGGGCGCTGGTCTATGTATCCGAGCCGACGCCGGGTGTGGCCCGCGCCCGCAACGCCGGGCTGGCCGCGACCGACGCGCCCCTGATCGCCTTCCTCGACGACGACGAGGCCGCCTCGCCCGGCTGGCTGGCCGCCCTGCTGGCCGCGCAGGTTCAGACCGGCGCCGACGCCGTCTTCGGCCCCATCACCGGCCGCGCGCCCGAGGCCCAAGAGTGGCTGAAGCCGTATCTGGAGCGCTTCTTTGGACGTGAGGGTCCGGCGACGACCGGTCTGATCGACCACCCTTGGGGCTGCGGCAACTCCCTGCTGGTGCGGACCACGGCCCTGCCCGGCGATGCGCCGTTCAGCGCCTCGGCGGACCATACGGGCGGCGAGGACGACGTGCTGTTCGCGGCGCTGGCGGCCCGGGGCGGCCGGTTCGGCTGGGCCGCCGACGCCTGGGTCGAGGAGTTCGCCCCGGCTCACCGCGCCACCCTGACCTACGCCCTGACCCGGGCCTTCGCCTATGGACAGGGACCCAGCCAGACCGCCGCCGCCGCGCGCGACTGGCCCGGCGTCCTGCGCTGGATGGTGATCGGCGCGGCGCAGACCGTCGTCTGGGGCGGGGCCTCGCTGGCCCTGACCCTGATCACCAGCCCGAAGCGCGCCGAGATGTACGACCGCACGGCGCGCGGGATCGGCAAACTGTTCTGGATGAAGGGCTTCGAGCCCCAGTTCTACGGAACCGCCGAGGTCGCCCGCCTGGACCGAACGGCCTAGCCCGTCAGGCGCCGCAGGAAGGCCGGCGGATTGTAGGTCGAGCGGTTGACCACCACGCCCGCAATCTTGCCGCCCACGGCCTCGATCTCGTCGCGCAGGATCAGCGGATCGCCCGCCGAGGTGCTGCCCGCCGCCACCACCAGCACCGTCGCGGCGACGAAGGGCGCCAGGGTGATGGCCGTGTCGCTACGGTCGGCGGCGGGGGAATCGATCACCACGGTGTCGGCGTGGCGGCGCAGGGCGTCCCAATAGCGGGCGTCGCCCAGCACCTCGGCCCGCTGGCCCGATCGCAGGTGTTCACCCGCGAACCGCGTGCCCCACAGCCGCCCGCCCAGGAAGGGCCGCGCCGTGACCAGTCGGGCGGGGTGCACCGGCTTGCCCTCGCGGTCGGTCACGCGCGGGGTGATGGCGAAGAAGATGGAGCCGTCGGGCGTGGCCATGGCGGCCTTGCCGGCGCGGCCGAAGCGGTCGGGTTCGGCGGCCATGGCCTCGACCTGCGCCTGCTGGGCCAGGTCGGCGTCGACCAGCCAGACCGGACGGCGGGCCCGGACGGCGGCCAGGCGGGCGTATTCGCGCGCGACGGTGGAGACGCCCTCGCCGGTGTTGGCGGCGGCGATCTGGATCACGCGGCCGCGATGGCCCGGCGCCGGACCCAGCGCCGCCCAGAGAGCCGCCATTTCGGACGTCAGATCGACCATCGAATCGTTACGCGCCTGTCCTCAGCCTGAACGCTACCACGGCTCCCGCCCGCCTCATCGGGCCTTCACCGGGGCCACGGCCAGAACCGGCATGTCCAGCGTGCGGCCGGTCGACGCGGGGGTGACGTAACCCCGGCGCATGAACACCCGCAGCAGGCCGACGCACAGGGCGGTGAAGCCGGCGAACAGGAAGACGGCGGCCAGCAGCGGAACCTTCAGGCTCTTGCCCTTGGTCGGGGCCTCGGCGCGGGCGATGACGGTGACGTTGTCGGCGCCGGCGGCCACCAGGGCGCTGTCGGCGCGGGCCTCGGTTTCCCGCTGCTGGAATTCGCGGACCTTGGCGGTCAGCACTTCCCGGCTGCCGGCCAGGGTCGAGTTGGTCGATTCCAGCTGGGTCAGGTGGGACTGACGTTCGCGCAGGGTGTTCAGCTGACCCTCCAGCACCGACAGGCGGGCGGCCAGGGCGTCGCGGTCAGCGGCGGCGTTGATCCGGGCGGTCTCGATCTCGGTGAAGATGGTGCTGGGGCCGGTGCGGACCTCCTTGGCCCCCACCGTCGTACCCGTGGCCACATAGGCCTGCAGCTGGGCGATGCGCTGGTCGATGTCGCGCACCGGCTGGGCGTCCTCGGTGTAGCGCGCCAGCAGGTTCTCGCGCTCGGTGCGCAGCGTCAGGATCTGGTCCTGGGCCGAGATGTTCAGGTCCTGCTGCAGCACCACCTCGGCGGGCTGCTGGGCCAGCTGGGCCTCCAGCGTCCGCAGCCGCTGCGAGGCCTGGTTCAGCTGGGCGCGGACCGACAGGGTCTCGGCGAAGGTGGTCTGGTAGGTCGCCGCCAGGGTGACCTTGGCCGTCGCGAAGTCGCCGATGTCGTTGGACTGCAGGAAGGCCTCATAGGCGTTGTCGGCCTCGCCCAGCTCGTTCTCGAAGACCTCGCGCTGGGCGGTAAAGGCCGGACTGGCGCGGTCGCGGAACACGGCGCGGCGCTGGATCAGATACTGGTCGATCACCGCGTTCAGCACCCGCGCGGCCCGATCGGGATCGCCCGCTTCATAGGAGACCGAGATGATGGCGCTGGCCGGGGTGGTGCCGACGCCCAGTCCGCCGTCCAGCGCCTTCAGCGCGGCGGTTTCCTTCTGGGCCGGCGTTCCCTTGGCGTCCGGCCCCAGGATGGCGTCGGCGCCCAGCACTTCAACGGTGCGTCGCTTGACCTCCAGGCTGCCGAGGATCCGCGCCTCGGCCTGGGCCACGGCGGAGGCTTCCAGCGGCTGGCCGGTGCGGTCGCTCAGGCCGACGCGCGGCTGGTACACATATTCCTGCCCCGCGCCCGCATAGACCGTCGAGGTGGCCGTATAGGTCTTCTTGAGCGTCAGCACCGCCGCCGTGCCCAGCGCGAACACGGCCAGGAAGATCACGATCATCAGCAGCAGTTCGCGGAACAGCAGGCCGACGATGTCAGCGAAGCCGTAGCGCGGCCGGACTGTCGTGTAGGCCGTCGTGCGCATTCGGGCGGACTGATTCCATCAAACGGGACTGTGAGCCTCAGACTTCGCCTACCCGCGTTAACCATGGGTTACCCATAACCCCTCACCTTGCCGCCAACACCGCTTTCGGGAGCGATTCCGCCATGTCCATTGACCGCCGCCTGATGCTTCTCGGCCTGCTCGGCGCGAGCGGCGCCCTGGCGGGCTGCGGCGGGATGTCGGGCGGAGACGATTCGCGCCTGCCCCTGCCCGCTTCTTCCGGCGCCGGCGGTCGGGTCGAGCGGGTCAGCCGCACCTCGTTCCCGGAGATCGGCTTCTCCGACTGGTCGGACGACGAGCCGGAGTACGTCCTCTACCCGGGCGACGAGATCGAGATCGCGACGCCGACCGCTGTCGAACTGACCCGCACCCAGCGGATCGGGCCGGACGGCCGGATCTCCCTGCCGCTGGTCGGCCAGCTGATGGCCGCGGACCGCACCATCGCCGAGTTGGAGGCCGACGCCTCGACCGCCTACGCCAGCCAGCTGCGCCGTCCGACGGTCGAGGTGACGCTGAAGACGGCGGGTCCGATCCGGGTCTGGGTCGGCGGCGAGGTCCGCACCCCGGGCATGATCGAGATGAACGGCGACCTGGACGCCTATCAGGCGATCATCCAGGCGGGCGACTACCTGCCCGGCGCCAAGCAGGACCGGGTCGCCCTGATCCGTCGCGGCCGCGGCGGCGTGCGCATGCTGCGGGCGGTCGATCTGAGGCCCCGGCGCGGCGAGGTCGTGGCCCTGCGGCGCGGCGACATCATCTATGTGCCCCGCACCGAACTGGCCGAGGTCGCCAACTGGGTGACCCAGTTCCGCAACGCCCTGCCTATCGGGTTCACCTACGCGATTGGCGGGCAGTACCAGAACTTCTAGGGCCCGATTGAGGGCAGCGCGAAAACCCTCAAAGGTTGTGCGGCGAAGTGATTAGTGGTTAGTGATTGGTGGTTCGCAGCCGCAAACCTCCGCACCCATGACGCAAGGAATCGCAAGCTACCGCGACCTCGAAGTGTGGAAGCAGGCCCTGAATTGGGCCGAGGCAATCTATGAAGCGACCGCACATTGGCCACGCGACGAACGCTTCGGGCTGATCAGCCAGGTTCGACGAGCCGCCGTTTCGGTAGCTTCCAATATCGCAGAAGGCTCCGCGAGACAGAGCACGGGAGAGCTCGTGCAATTTCTTGGCATCGCCAAGGGATCGCTGGCGGAAGCGGAAACCCAACTCTTGTTGGCTGAAAGGCTGTCCTATTTGGGCAGAGCGGACGCCCGGACGCTGCTACTCGCCTCATCGGACATCAACCGCATGCTGGTCGCGCTGTCCGCGTCGCTGAAGAGGCGCACGGACGGCTGACCCAGCCATCCACTAATCACTATCCACTAACCACTAGCGACCCCGGTGGTCAGTCGTAGCGAGCACGATCAGGCAGCCAGCTTGACCACGCCGGCGTCGATGTAGCGGCGCGCGGCCTTCTGGGCTTCGCTGATCTCTTCCTGCTCCATTTCCTGGCTCATCTCGCGGCGATAGACGCGCGCTTCGACACTGCCCTTCATGGCGGCGAGGTTGAAGATCATGTGAGCCGAGACGCGGTCCATCGGGCAGCCGTTCTGGCCCGTGGAATACATCATGCCCAGCCGGAACAGGTCGTCCCCGTTCATGTCGGCGGTCGGCAGGGGCAGAGCCTCTTCGACCATTTCAGGCGCCGTTTCTTGCGCGTTCATCACCGTGTCTCCGGTTCGCAGGCCGTTCTGGCCTCGTCCTGTGACCCGAGTGAAAGACCCGCGGTTTGAATACAGAGTTAACAACGCGCACCTGAAGCGCCTTTTCAGACGAATCCGCCGAACTTTCTGCGCCCCGTAAAGACCTCTGAAATCTCTCGATAATCTCTGATTCAGAGGCCCTAACGAGACGTGACTCGCATCCTTACGAAGGGTTACCGCGCGCGCTGCCCGAACAGCACCTTGCGGGCGTCCTCGGCCGCCTTTCCGGACGCCGCCAGGTTCCTGCGCAGCTCCTCGCCGAGCGCGCGGCCCTTCTGCACCGCGGGCCGATCGCCCACTCGCGCCAGCCAGGCCTTCAGGTTCGGGAACTCGTCGACGTTCTGGCCCTGCAGCTCGGGCAGGATCCACGGCCAGGCCGCCATGTCGGCGATGGAGTACTCGCCCGCGAGGTAGGCCCGGTCCGCCAGCCGGCGGTCCAGCACGCCATACAGGCGGTGGGTCTCGTCGGTGTAGCGGCGCACGCCGTAGGCGATCTGGCGCTGGTCCTGGACGATCGCGGGCGCGTACTGGCGGAAGTGATGCGTCTGGCCCGCCATCGGTCCCAGTCCGCCGACCTGCCAGAACAGCCACTGGTCGACCTCGGCCTTTCCGCGCAGGTCGTGCGGATAGAATTTGCCCGACTTGGCGCCGAGGTACTGCAGGATGGCCCCGGACTCGAAGATGGCCAGCGGCATGCCGTCCGGGCCGTCCGGATCGACGATGGCGGGCATGCGGCCGTTGGGGCTGATCTTCTGGAAGGCGGGCGCGAACTGCTCGCCCGTCCCGATGTTCACCGGCTTGAGCGTGTAGGGCAGCCCCATCTCCTCCAGCGCAATGGACACCTTCCAGCCGTTCGGCGTGGGCCAGTACCAGAGTTCGATCGGGCGGGTCATGACGGCTCCTGTGACGGTTACGGTCGAGGTGGGCGCCGCCCCTCCCGCGCGCAACCGGCAAGCTGACAGCGATGTTCAGCGGCAGTTCATCGGCCCGGGACGAACCTCGCTCCATGCTTAACGGACGGGCCCCCGCCCCGCTCCGACAGGGAGAAGAAGGATGAACCGTTTCACCAAGGCCGCCGTGATCGGTCTGGCGCTGGCG
>NZ_JAHFPF010000088.1 GCF_023259385.1 Brevundimonas sp.
CAGCCCCGAGGCGAAGGTGGACGACGTGCGGCCCATCGCCCAGCTGGCCTATCAGGCGATCCAGTTCCTCGGCGACGAGGCCCTGCGGACGCGCGGCCGCGAGATGGGGGTGGAGCTGGGCGGGGCGACCGACGCCCTGTTCGGGACCATCGGCTGGCAGGGCGGCGACCGGCAGGTGCTGGCCCAGTCCCTGTACGAGGTGATGACCGTCGACCTGCGCCCTCGCCTGCCCCGGATCACCGCGCCGGTGAGCGTGGTCTACGGCTGGAGCGCCGACCAGAACTCGCCGCGGAGCCGCACCGACAGCCTGTTCCGCGGCGCCTACGCCCGCCTGCGCGCGCCGGCGACCTTCGAACGGATCGAGGGCGCCGAGCACATGGTGATGATCGACCGGCCGACGCGGTTCCTGGCGGCGGTGGATCGGTTTCTGGGGTGAGGGGCGTCCGCTTCGACCCATAGCGGAAGCTCAGTCCAGGGCGTAGGCTTCGGCCGTCCCGGGGCCTGAATCGGATTGAAGAGATGGGAAGTTTCCGAAGAGTCTTCGGCATTGTCTGCTTCGTCTATGCCGCCGTCGCGCTCCTATGGTTTTTCAACCTGATCCAGGTCGATGCAAAGGTCGTTGTCGCCGGCTTTCTCGTCATCATCGCCGTCTCTTTCGTCATCGACGCGCTTGTTGCGCGGCAAGAACGAGAGAGATCAGAGGGCGGCGCAAACGACTGAGATCGCGTAGGCCGTCCGCTTTCCACCCATCGCAGACATTCGCAGAGTTCGCTCCGGGCAGCCTTCTCGCCTCAGTCCGCGTCCGGCTGGTTGTCCGGATGGGCCGCCACGAAGGCCGGATGCGCTTTCGCCGCCTCGTCGATCGCCAGCAGGCGCGGGAAGGCGTCGAGCGGGACGTTGAACCTGCTTGCCGAATAGATCTGCGGGATCAGGTAGCAGTCGGCCAGGGTCGGGGCGTCGCCGTAGCACCAGCCGGCGCCGTGACGGGCGACGAGGGCGTCCAGCGCCCCGAAGCCGGGGACGATCCAGCGGGCGGCCCAGGCGTCGACGGCGGCCTGGTCGGCGCCGAAGCTTTCGCGCAAAGCCTTGCCGACGCGAAGATTGTTCAGCGGATGGATGTCGCAGCCGATCAGGGCGGCCATGGCCCGGACATGGGCGCGGCCGACGGGGTCGGACGGCAGCAGGGGCGGCGCTGGATGCGTCTCCTCCAGCCATTCGAGGATGGCGGGGCTCTGGGTCAGGACGGCGCCGTCGATTTCAAGAGCGGGGACCATGCCCTGCGGATTGAGCGCGACATAGGCCGGGTCCTTCTGGGCCCCCGTGCGCAGGTCATGGCCCGCCTGTTCGTAGGCCAGCCCCTTGAGCGCCAGGGCGATGCGGGTGCGGTAGGCGGCGCCCGAGCGCCAGTAGCCGTGCAGGATCATCGTGCCGCCATGGTGAAGGTGAGCGAAGGCAGGCCGCCGATGGTCGCCTCGACCCGGTCGCCGGGCTGGAGCGGACCGACGCCCTCGGGCGTGCCGGTGAAGATGAGGTCGCCGGCGCGGACGTCCCAGAGGGTGCGCGCCTTGGCGAGGATTTCGTCCGGGTTCCAGACCATGTCGTCCAGCCGGCCCGACTGGCGCGTCTCGCCGTTGACCGTCAGGATGATGGGGGCGGCGGGATCCGGCAGGGCGCCGAGGACGAGGGCGGCGCAGGGGGCGGACTGGTCGAAGCCCTTGGCGGCGTCCCAGGGGCGGCCCTTTTCCTTGGCCGCGGCCTGGAGGTCGCGGCGGGTCAGGTCGCAGCCGACCGCCCAGCCGACGATCCCGTCCGGACCGATCGCGCAGACCAGTTCGACCTCGTGGTGCAGGTTGGACGTCGCCGACGGGAAGACCGGGTCGGCGCCGTCCGCGACCACGGCGTCGGCCGGCTTGGAGAAGAAGAACGGCTCGGCCCGCTCATGGCCCATCTCGCGGGCGTGGGCGGCGTAGTTCTGGCCGACGCAGAGGATGCGGCGGACCGGGAAGCGCCCGGCGCGGCCCTGGATCGGGAGGGAGGGGGTGGGGTCGGGGGGGAAGAGCCAGTCGGTCATGGGACTCCGGAGGAGGCAGTAGGCAGTAGGCAGTAGGCAGTAGGCAGTAGGGAGGTAGCGCATCCGAAATGGCCCGGACAGCCTGCCTGAGCGCCATTCCGCTACTGCCTACCGCCTATTCCCTACCGCCTTCGCCATGCTGCATTGCGGGAACCGTCACCGGACAGTGGCGTTCCGGCTCAGGGTTCTCTATTTAACCGTCAAGCTTGACCACACGGAGCGCGCATCATGGCGACGACCAAGGCGGCCCGCGCCGCAGTTAAGAACGATCTGAACACGCTCAAGGACGATCTGAAGATCCTCGGGTCGGAAGAGAAGGCCGCCCTGCGCGAGAAGGCGTCGGCCGCCGACGCCCGCGTCCGCGCCAAGGCCGCCGAGGCCGAGGCCCGCCTGCGCGAACAGGCCGACGTGCTGCGCGAACGCGCCCGCGGCTATTACGACGAGGCCCGCGTGAAGGGCCGCGAATATTACGACGACGCCTCGGAGCGTTTCGACGAGGCCCAGCGCTATCTGACCGAACGGGTTCAGGAGCGTCCGATCCAGTCGACCGCCATCGCCCTGGGCGTGGGCGTCGTGCTCGGCCTGCTGCTCGCCGGTCGCCGCCGCTGATGTTCGGCGGGGGGCTGGCCAGGGGTCTGGTTAAGAAGGCCGTCGCGGCCGCCGCGGCGGCCGGCGCGGCGCTGGTGGCCGTGCTGTTCCTGGGCGTGGCGATCTTCTACGCGCTGTGCCTGATCGTTCCGCCCCTGGCGGCGGCGGCCATCACCTTCCTGCTGTTCGCCTTCATCGCCGCCCTGATCGCCGTGCTGTTCCTGCGCGGCGAAGGCGATGACGAAGAGGAGGAGGAAGAGCCCTCCGGGATCGGCGAACGCGCCTTCATGCTGTTCCGTGAACGGCCGATCCTCGGCACGGTCGCGGCCCTGGCTGGCGGCTGGATTTTCCTGCGAAATCCAGCGCTTGCCAGCATCGTCGCGGCGGCTTTCACCGAGAAATCGCACACCCGCCGCCGCCGCTGAGCGGAACGGCCGGGCTTCCGGAACGTTGATCAGACTGGTGCGGCGTACGAGCCGTTCCGCCTTGAACAACCGCTCTGGAAGGAACGCTCATGCTGCGTTGGGCCCTGATCTTTCTCGTGCTCGCTCTTGTCGCCGGCGCCCTCGGCGCCGGTGGTGTGGCGGGTCTTTCGCTGAACATCGCCTATGTGCTGTTCGTGATCTTCATCATCCTGCTGATCGTGCACTTCATCACCGGCAGGGGACGACGCGTCTAGCGGTCTCGACCGCCGAACATCGAAAGGGCCGTGGTCGTCAGACCACGGCCTTTTTCATGACCGGTGGACCGGAACGGGCGGACCGGCCATACGCTGACGCCCCATGAGCGTCGCCTTCACCCGCGAGGAAGATCTGGAGGCCACGGCCGCCGACCTTCCCGACCGTCCGATCTCCACCCACCCCAACCTCGTCACCCCGGAAGGGCTGGCGCGGATCGAGGCCGCCCTGGCGGACGCGCGCGCGGCCTATGCGACGGCGCAGGCCAGCGGCACGATCGAGACCGACCGCACGCCCATGGCGCGGGCGGCGCGGGACCTGCGCTACTGGTCGGCGCGGCGGGCCACGGCCCAGCTGGTCGAGACCCAAGCGGATGGGCGCGTGCGTTTCGGCGGGTACGTGACGATCGAGCGTGAGGACGGCCGCACCCAGACATGGAAGATCACCGGCGAGGATGAGGCGGACCCGGCGGCGGGCTCGGTCAGCCACGTCTCGCCGCTGGCCCGCGCCCTGATCGGCAAGCGGGTCGGCGACGAGGCCGTGGTGGCCGGCCAGTCGGTCGAGGTGACCGCGGTCGACTGAGGACGGAACGTCCCGGGGACCCTATTGGGCCAGCATGCCGCCGTCGATGACGAACTCGGTCCCGGTGATGAATTTCGACTCGTCCGAGGCCAGGTAGACGACGCAGTAGGCCACGTCGTCCGGCTCGCCGATGCGCTTGAGCGGGATGCCGCGCGCCAGACGCTCGTGCGCCTTGCCCTCGTCGCCGCCGGCCATGGCCACGAAGGGGTCGAGGATCGGGGTCTTGATGAAGACCGGATGGACCGAGTTGGAACGGACGTTCCACTCCATCTTGGCCGCCTCCAGCGCGATGGTCTTGGAATACATCCAGACGCCCGCCTTGGTGGCGTTGTAGGCGCCCATGCCCGGCGCGGCGGCGAGGCCCGCCACCGACGAGATGTTGATGATCGAGGCCGGCGCGTTCTCGCGCAGCAGCGGCATGGCGTGCTTGGTCCCCAGCATGATGGAGCGCAGGTTGATCTCGTACTGGCGCTGCCAGTTCTCGACGGTGTCCTGCTCGACGAAGGCCAGTGGGCCGCCGATGCCGGCGTTGTTGACCAGCACGGACAGCCCCCCCATGGCCGAGGCGGCGGCGGCGATGACCGAGATCCACTGATCCTCTGAGGTCACGTCGTGGGCGAAGGCGAAGGCGCTGCCGGGCGTTTCGGCGTTCACGGCGTCGGCCAGGGCCTGGGCGCCGTCCAGGTTGACGTCGGTGAGGGCGACCTTCGCCCCCTCGCGCGCCAGCATGTGGGCCATGGCCGTTCCCAGCCCGCCCGCGGCGCCGGTGATCAGGATCTTCTTGCCCGAGACGCGTCCGGCCATCGCTTCGTTCCCCATTATTGGGCTCCCATCGCAGCGGCGGCTTCGTCGATGAAGCGGGCCATGTTCACATCGCGCTCTGTCACGCCGCCGGCGTCATGGGTGGTCAGCAGGACCTCCACCCGATTGTAGACATTGGACCATTCCGGATGGTGGTCGACCTTGTCCGCCAGCAGGGCGACGCGGGTCATGAAGCCGAAGGCGGCGTTGAAGTCCGCGAAGGCCAGGGTGCGGGCGATGGCCGGGCGCGGGTCCTGCGCCTTTCGCCAGAGCGGCAGGCCGCCCAGAGCTTCCGCCACGTCAATCTGTTCCGGCATCGTTCCCTCCGTTTTATCCGGCGTATCGCGCCCGGCGCCGCGCCACAAGCGACGGAAGGCAGGAACGAGGCGGTAAGCGTGAGCGTTACCGAGCGTCACTATTCCGAGGCCGACAACATCATGGACAATCTCTGGATCACGGCCCTGCCCGCGGCGGACCGAAAACGCATTGAGCCGCACCTGACCGAACGCCCGTTCACCCAGGGCCAGATGCTGTACGACGCCGGCGAGGCGGTGGACGAGGTGTGGTTCCCGCTGACCGGCGTGGTGTCCCTGATGACCGTGCTGGCCGAGAACCACATGGTCGAGACCGCCGCCATCGGCCGCGAGGGGCTGGTCGGCGTCACCTGCGGGCCGCTGAACGCCCGCGCCTCCAGCCGCGCCATCGCCCAGCTGGAGGGCTCGGCCGCCTGCTGTCCGGCGGACGTCTTCTCCGAGGCGCTGGGCGAGAGCGAGGCCATGCGCGAGGCCCTGTCGCGCTTCACCGAAAGCCTGTTCGCCCAGGTGCAGCAGGCCGCCGCCTGCAACGCCCAGCACCGGCTGGACGAGCGGTTGGCGCGCTGGCTGCTGACCCTGCACGACCGGGCGGGCGGCGACCGGATCCACCTGACCCAGATGGACATCGCCGGGATGCTGGGCGTGCGCCGCGCCACGGTGTCGGAGGTCGGGTCCGAGATCGAGGACAAGGGCCTGATCCGGCGCGGTCGGGGCTGGGTCGAGGTGCTGGACCGGCCGGGCCTCGAGAAGGCGTCCTGCGGCTGCTACGGCCTGATCTCCGGGGTGATGAAGGACCTGGGCGTGCCGAGGCCGAACGCCGCGCATTAAAGACCGCATCCTGCGGCCACACGGACGGATGACGCGGCCCCGGCGAAGCGCTAGACCGCAAGCATGACCGACGCCTCCGAAACCCCGTCCGGCCAAAGTACCGGCAAGACCTCCTCGTTCGGCTTCCGCGACGTGGACGCCAAGGAAAAGGTCCGCATGGTGCGCGGCGTGTTCGACTCCGTGGCGTCGAACTACGACCTGATGAACGACCTGATGAGCGCGGGCGTGCACCGGCTCTGGAAGGACGCGGCGGCGGCGAAGCTGAACCCGCGGCCGGGCGAGACCATCCTGGACGTCGCGGGCGGCACCGGCGACATGTCGCGCCGCTATTCGAAGATGGCCCGGGCGGCCCAGCTGCGGATGGGGGGCGAGGACGCCTCGGTCATCGTGCTGGACTACAACGCCGAGATGATCATGGCCGGGGTCCACAAGGGCGGCGAGCCGGAGATGAGCTGGAGCGTGGGCGACGCCATGGCCCTGCCTCTTCCGGACGCCTCGGTGGACGCCTATTCGATCAGCTTCGGCATCCGCAACGTGGCCGACGTGTCCCAGGCCCTGCGCGAGGCGCGCCGGGTGCTGAAGCCGGGCGGGCGATTCCTCTGCCTGGAGTTCTCGCGCCCCACGGCGGGGCCGATCCGCAAGGCCTATGACGCCTGGTCCTTCCACGCCATTCCGCGCATCGGCGGCTGGGTGGCCAAGGACCGCGACAGCTATCAGTACCTGGTCGAGAGCATCCGCCGCTTCCCGGACCAGCCGACCTTCAAGCGCATGATCGAGGATGCGGGCTTCAGCCGCGTGACGGTGGCCAATCTGTCGGGCGGCGTCGCGGCCATCCATCACGGGTGGGCGATCTGAGCCAGAAGATCGACCCCGGCACGCCTCCGCCGCCGCCGGCCACCGTGCCGGTGCGCGATCCGCTGGGCGCGTCCCTGAGGTTGCTGGGCTGGCTGGGCGTGCTGATCCGCCACGACGCCCTGGCGCCGCGCGAGATCACGCCCCTGCTGCCGGTCTGGGCGCGCTGGATCGCCCATCTGCTGCACCTGTTCGCCGGGCGCGAGAGCCGTGACGGCCGCCCCGGCCAGCGGCTGGGCAAGGCGTTCGAACATCTGGGGCCGGTGGCGATCAAGCTGGGGCAGGTGCTGGCCACCCGCGCCGACATCTTCGGCGTCGAATTCGCCCGCGACCTGGGCCGTCTCAAGGATGCGTTGCCGCCCTTCCCGCTGGATCAGGCGCGGCGCGAGGTCGAGCGGTCGCTGGGCCGTCCGGTCGAGGCCCTGTTCACCGATTTCGCCCCCGCCGTCGCCGCCGCCAGCCTGGCGCAGGCGCACCCGGCCTATCTGGCCGACGGCCGCAAGGTGGCGGTCAAGATTCTGCGCCCCGGGATCGAGCGGCGCGTGGCGCACGGCCTGGACTCCATGCGCCTGGCCGCGAAGCTGTCGGTGCGGTTCGTCCCCCTGTCGCGCCGGCTGCAGCCCTCGGCCTTCGTCGAGACCATCGCCCGCGCCCTGCAGCTGGAACTGGACATGCGGCTGGAGGCGGCGGCGGCCTCGGAGCTGAAGGAGATCATGGCCAAGCCGGATCCGCTGGGCCTGACCGGCCACATGTCGGCGCCGGGCGTGATCTGGGACGGGGTCGGCAAGCGGGTGCTCACGCTGGAATGGGCCCCGGGCATGCCCCTGACCGACCCGGCGGCGGCCCTTCAGCCCGGACTGGACGTCAATGCGCTGGCCGACAATGTGGTGCGCTCCTTCCTGAGCCAGGCGCTGGACCACGGGGCGTTCCACGCCGACCTGCACGAGGGCAATCTGTTCTGCCACGCCCCGGCGGAGCTGACGGCCATCGACTTCGGCATCGTCGGGCGGCTGGGGCCGGCCGAGCGACGCTATCTGGCCGAGATCCTGTGGGGCTTCATCAGCCGCGACTACGACCGCATCGCCCGGGTCCATTTCGAGGCCGGATACGTGCCCAAGGAGCATTCGGTCGAGGCCTTCGCCCAGGCCCTGCGCGCCGTCGGCGAGCCGGTCATCGGCAAGCAGGCGTCGCAGGTCTCGATGGGCCGGCTGCTGGGCCAGCTGTTCGAGATCACCGACCTGTTCGACATGCACCTGCGGCCCGAACTGATCCTGCTGCAGAAGACCATGGTCTCGGTGGAGGGCGTCGCCCGGCGGCTGAACCCTGATCACGACCTGTGGGCCGCCGCCCAGCCGGTGGTCGAGCGCTGGATCCGCCGCGAACTGGGTCCGCAGGCGCAGATCCGCGACGCCGTCGAGGAGTTGCGCGCCACCCTGAAGGCGCTGGCCAGACTGGCGCAAAATCCGCCGCAGACGCAGACTGTGGTCATCCGGGAAACCCGGACGCCGGCCTGGATGATCGTGTGTGTCACCGTTGCAATCTGCGCTTCGGCCGCCGCCCTTGTTCTGTCGCTTTGGCCCGCCATCGTCTGAGCTGATCTTTGGAGACGACCCTATGAAGTTGCTGGTTCTGGCCGCCCTGATCGGTCTCTCTCCCGTCGCCGCCCAGGCCCAGGTGGCCGCGGGCAGCGTGCCCAACACCTTCGACGGGTCCGCCCAGACCCCCGCCCGCGCGCCGGCGCCCATTCCCCCGGTCACCGCGCCCGCGAACCCCAAGGCCGAGGAAACCCTGCGGGCCATCATCGCCGGCGCCCAGAGCGGCGCGATCGACTATGCGCTGATGACCGACGACCTGGCCTCCAAGGTGCGCGAGCAGGAGGCGCAGGTGCTGCCCCTCATCCGCGGCTTCGGCGCGGTGCAGGCGGTCGACTTCGTCGGCAGCCAGGAGGGCGCGGACCTGTTCGCGGTCACCTTCGCCAATGCCGCGACCCAGTGGGTGATCGGCTTCCAGGACGGCAAGGTCGCCGCCCTGCTGTTCCGGCCCGCCCAGTAGACCCTGCCCCTTCGGAGACCTGCCCATGCGTGTGATCCACGTGGGGACGACCGCGCTCGTCCTGTCTCTCACCGCCCTGCTGGGCGCCTGCGCCAGCGACGTGGGGGGACTGGGCGCGCCGGGCGCGGCCAATCCCTTCGGCCCGCAGCCTCCGCCCCGCCCGCCGCTGTTCATCAGCCCGTTCGGCGAGGCCTTCCAGGGCGAGCCCGGCCAGCCCTGGCCGTCGTCTGACTGGTTCACCGGGGCGGACGACAACCTGGACGGCGCGGTGACCTTCGAGGAGTTCGAGGCGGACGGCCGGCGGTTCTTCGCCACCCTGGACACCGACGGGGACGGCCGGCTGAACCAGGACGAGCTGGCGGCCTACGAACGGAGCCTGCGCGGCTTCAGCATGGGCGGCGGACGCCCGGGCGGGCCCGGCGGCCCCCGTGGACCGCGTAGCGGCGGGATGGCCGGCCTGTCCGGCGTGGACACCTCTACAGTGGGCCTCGCGCCCCAGAACGGCGGCACCCGTCGGCCCGCGCCGCGCGGCCGCCCCCAAGGCTACGGCGTGATCGCCGAGGCGGGCTTCTTCAACCTGCCGCAGCCGGTGAAGTCGGCCGACGTCAACATCGACCAGCGCGTCACGGGCGAGGAATGGGCGGCGGCGACGCAGCGCTGGTTCTATTCGCTGGATACCGACCGCGACGGCAAGCTGACCCTGGCCACCCTGCCCCGCACGCCCCTTCAGGTGCAGGCCGAGCGCCGATAAGGCGCCCGGCCGCTCAGGTTCAGGGCTTCTGGTAGACCCGCGCGGAGGCGTAGCAGGGCGCCAGCTTGCATTCGGCCATGGTGATCTTGGCCGTATAGGTCCCGGTCGTCGTGGGCGTGAAGTCCAGGACGGGGAAGTCTCCGCTGTCCGTGTCGGTCTTGATCACCGCGCCGGAGGCGTCCAGCAGGGCCAGGTCCACGACCGTGCAGTCGCCGTCGCAGGAGGCGAAGAGCAGGTAGGGCACGCCCTGCGTCATCGGAACCGTGAAGTTGTGGGACTGGAGCGGCTGCAGGGTGACGACCTGATCCTCGACGCCCGGCACGCGGACGTGGCCCTTGGCGCGCTCGGCGCCGACCTGATCCAGCAGCGAGATTTGCTCGGCGCGCAACGCGGCGCGCTCGTCCGGCGTCATCGAAGCCTGGGGCGTCGTCGCCCGGGCCGCGATCTCCGCGGCGCTCGTGCCGTCCGTCGCCGGACGTTCGGCGGCGGCCGCGGCCTTCTCTTCGGGACTCTGACACGCCGCCAGAGCGAACACGGCGGCCGTTGCGGCGATCAGGGGGAGGGAGGCGAATTTCATGCGGAGGCGCCCTTCTTGAACAGGAGACAGCAGGCCGGTCGATCGACCCAAGCTTCGCCATAACGGGGAAAACCCGCCTCCGGTTCCGTCAGCCGTCGTCCGACCGGGGCCGGCCGCGGCCGCTCTTGATCGAGGACCGCTTCGCCTTGCCGTCCAGGCGCCGCTCCTTCGAGGCGCGGGTGGGGCGCGTCGGCACGCGGTAGACCGGCTTGATCGAGGCCTCGTCCACCAGTCCCTGCAGCCGTTCCAGGGCGTCGGCGCGGTTGCGCTCCTGTGTGCGGAAGCGGACGGCGGTGATCAGGATCTCGCCGTTCAGGGTGGCGCGGCTGCCCGCCAGCTTGATCAGCCGCTCGCGCACCGCATCGGTCAGGGACGGCGAGTTGCGGGCGTCGAAGCGCAGCTGGACGCTGGTCGAGACCTTGTTGACGTTCTGCCCGCCGGGGCCGCCGGAGCGGAAAAAGCGGAACTCCAGCTCGTCCTCGGGAATGACGGTCATGCCAGCGCCCGTTTGGCGACGACCACCGCCCGGTCCAGCGCCTGCAGGAAGGCGGAGCGGTCCTTGGGCCCGAAGGGCGGCGGACCGGAGGTGGCCACGCCCATGGACCGCAGATGCTCGCCCACCATCCGCCCCGCCAGGGCCGAGCCGATGGAGTCGGCGGTGAAGGGCGTGCCGTTGGACTTGATCGCCTGCGCCCCGGCCTGGAGGCAGCGGTCGGCCAACGGGATGTCCTGGGTGACGACGATGTCGCCCTTCGTGGCCCGTTCGGCGATCCAGTCGTCGGCGATATCGGGCCCGGCGTCGACCACGACCTGCTCGATCCACGGATCGCGGCGGGTGTTGATCCAGCCGTTCGAGACCACGAAGACCTTCAGCCCGTAGCGCTCGGCCACGCGATAGACCTCGTCCTTCACCGGGCAGGCGTCGGCGTCGATGAAGATGCGGGGGGCGGCGGTCATGGCGGCATCGTATCTCTCCCTCCCCTTTATGGGGAGGGATGTCGGCGAGAAGCGGCGACAGGGTGGGGAACTGTGCGGCCGCTCATTCATGCGGCCGTTCCCCACCCGTCCTCGCTCCGCTCGGCCACCCTCCCCGGAAGGGGAGGGAGAACCGTTGCGCCTATCGCGTGTAGGCCGGCGGCATCGCCCCCTCGCCGCCGGTGCGGTAGCGGTCGCGCAGCAGGAACTGGCGGCTGGTGGGCGCCTGTTCCTGGCCGTTGACGAAGATGGTCTCGGCGATGCTGAGCGGTTCCAGCGGGTCGCCGGACCAGACGACCACGTCGGCGGCGGCGCCGGCGCGCAGCTCCCCGAACTGGCCCGCCATGCCGAAGATCCTGGCCGGATTGACCGTGATCGCTTCAATGGCGGCATCGTAGGGCAGGCCGTGCGAGACGGCGTTGCCCGCGTTGTAGCGGGTCTCACGCGCGCGGTGGATCGAGCCCTCGTTGCCCTTGATGGCGATGACCACCCCGGCGGCGTCCAGGGCCGCGGCGTTCTGCATCCGCGCGCCGCGCGTCTCCAGATTGCCGGGCAGGTTGGAGATCGGGTTCAGCAGCACGGGCACGCCCGCCGCCGCGATCTGGTCGGCGACCATCCAGCCCTCTTCCGCCCCGTCGAGGATGATCCTGATCCTCTCTTCGCGGGCCAGACGCAGGACCTGCTGGATGTCGGCCGCGCGGCGCACGGTGACGATCAGCGGCATGGTCCCGTCAGCGACCGGGATCAGGGCCTCCAGATCGGCGCGCGACAGGCTGAGGTCGCGGACGGCGCCCCGGTCATAGGCGGCGCGGTTGCGGGCGTAGAGCCGGACCTCGGCCAGGGTTTCGCGGAACTGGGTGAACTCGGCGCCGCGCGCGCCGCCGGCGACGCCGGCTCCGGCCTCGCCGAAGGGCGCGACCTGGGCCACGCGCGGCTTGACCAGGATGTCGTTGCCGGTCCCGAGATGGATGATGGCCGCCTGGCCGGCGAACAGGCTGGGCGACTGGAAGCCGCCGGCGCCGACGCCGGCGAAGTCGCTGTCGTCCTGATGCTCATGCCCGCCCGAGCCGCCCGGATGGTTCGGCACGACGATGGCGCGGGTGATGCCGCCCAGACGGGCGACCGGCAGGGTGAAGGACCAGGGGTCGAGGCCATAGGAGACGTCGAAGGCGGCGCTGATGGTGTTGGCGCCGTTGCTGAGGTCGTCCGAACCGTTGACCGAGGAGATCTCCGAACCGCCGAGGCCGGAATCGACCGCGACGAAGCCGGGGGCGACCACCTTGCCGCGCGCGTCGATGACGCGGGCGCCGGAGGGGGCCGCGCCGGTCCCGACCGAGACGACCCGGCCGTTCTGGATCACGACCGTCCCGGTCTCGATGACGGAGGAGC